>NZ_JBHTST010000150.1:0-20273 GCF_042794995.1 Streptomyces sp. NPDC056503 | reverse complement strand
GCGCGTCCGGTTGCCGCACACCACCGCCGCCGTCCCCGCCGCCCGCGCCCTGATCCGTACCGCGTTCGGCGAGATCGAGCCCGACGCGCCCGCGCGGCCCGACCGCGACACGGCGGAGCTGCTCACCGCCGAGCTGGTCGCCAACGCCGTCGAGCACACCTCCGGCCGCGGCCCGATCGAGCTGGTCGTGGAGCTGTTCGCGGCGCCGGGCGGCTGTCAGATCGAGGTGCACGACCCCGACCCGGCCCGGCCCGGGCAGCTGGTGTGCCCGGATCCGGACGCCGAGGTCGACCCCTGGCAGGAGCACGGCCGCGGGCTGCTGCTGATCCGGGCGCTCAGCAGCGACTGCGGCCACCGCCCGACCGCGCACGGCAAGGCGGTCTGGTTCACCCTCCCCCGGGTGCCCGCCCAGCGGCCTCGTCCGGGGTCGTGAGCGCGGGGCGGGAGCTGCGGCGCCCGTGGACCGCGTACGGCACGGCGCCGACGACTCCGTCGGCGAGGCCCACGAAGATGCCGGTGCCGACGATCGCCCCGACGCCGAAGCACACGAGCCGGAAGAGCCCCATGGTGCGCCCGAGGCCGTGGCCCTCCGGGTCGCCGCCGGACTCGGCGATCAGCCGCTGGGGGGATCCGATCCGCGAGAACACGCGGCGCTTCTCGTCTCCGGTCTCGCCGTTCCCGGTGTGCGCGCGCCAGGCCGGCCCGCGCATGCGGCGGGGGTCCGGGCATACGTCGGGGGGGGTCCGGGCATGCGTCGGGGGGTCCGGGCAGAACAGCCCGAACCCCCCTGAACCAGGTGCCCCTATGCCCTGACCGGCCCCGCCAGGGTCGCGACGAGGACCGCCTTGATGGTGTGGAGCCGGTTCTCGGCCTCGTCGAAGACGATCGAGTGCGCCGACTCGAAGACCTCGTCGGAGACCTCCAGCTCGGTCAGGCCGTGCCGGTCGTGGACCTCGCGGGCGACCTTCGTACCCAGGTCGTGGTAGGCGGGCAGGCAGTGCATGAACTTCACGTCCGGGTTCCCGGTGGCGCGCAGCACGTCCATGGTGACGGCGTACGGGGCGAGGGCGGTGATCCGCTCGTCCCACACCTCCTTGGGCTCGCCCATCGAGACCCACACGTCGGTGACGACGAAGTCCGCCCCCCGGACACCCTCGGCGACGGACTCGGTGAGGGTGAGGGTGGCACCGCTCGCCTCGGCCAGCTCGCGGGCCGCGGCGACGACCTCCTTCGCCGGCCAGTACGCCTCGGGCGCGACGATCCGCACGTCCATGCCGAGCAGGGCGCCGGTGACGAGGTAGGAGTTGCCCATGTTGAAGCGGGCGTCGCCGAGGTAGGCGAAGGAGACGTCGTCCAGCGGCTTGTCGCTGTGCTCGGTCATGGTGAGCACGTCGGCGAGCATCTGGGTGGGGTGCCAGTCGTCGGTCAGACCGTTGAAGACGGGGACGCCGGCGAAGGCGGCCAGCTCGTCCACGGTGGCCTGGCTGTCGCCCCGGTACTCGATGCCGTCGAACATCCGGCCGAGGACGCGGGCGGTGTCCTTCACCGACTCCTTGTGCCCCATCTGCGAGCCGGAGGGGTCGAGGTAGGTGGTGGAGGCGCCCTGGTCGGCGGCGGCGACCTCGAAGGCGCAGCGGGTGCGGGTGGAGGTCTTCTCGAAGATCAGGGCGATGTTCCTGCCGCGCAGCCGCTGCACCTCGCCGCCCGCCTTCTTGGCGGCCTTCAGCTCGGCCGCGAGGGCGACCAGGCCGCGGAACTCCTCGGCGGTGAAGTCCAGCTCCTTGAGGAAGTGGCGGCCGGAGAGGTCAAGGGCCATGACGTGCGCTCCTGGGGTGCGGTCGGGGACGGATCCTACGGGACGATGGAAGTGTATACATACTCAAGCATGCTTATACAGTCCTCCCGGCCCCTCGCGCTCACACCGCCGGTCCCGGCCGCCCGCACCGCCGTTCCCCGCGCTCACACCGCGTCCCGCACCACCGGGCAGCTCATGCAGCGCGGGCCGCCCCGCCCCCGCCCCAGCTCGCTCCCCGGGATCTCGATCACCTCGATGCCCCGCTTCCGCAGATGCGTGTTGGTCGTCACGTTCCGCTCGTACGCCACCACCACCCCCGGCTCCACCGCCAGCACGTTGCAGCCGTCGTCCCACTGCTCCCGCTCCGCCGCGTGCACGTCCTGCGTCGCCGTCAGCACCCGCACGTCCTGGAGCCCCAGCGCCGCCGCGATCGCGCTGTGCATCTGCTCCGGCGGATGGTCGGTCACCCGCAGCGCCTGCCCCTCGTCGCCCGGCTCGATCGTGTATGAGCGCAGCATCCCGAGCCCCGCGTACTGGGTGAAGGTGTCCCCGTCCACCATCGTCATCACCGTGTCCAGGTGCATGAACGCCCGCCGCTTCGGCATGTCGAGCGCCACGATCGTCCGCGCCGAACCCGCCGCGAACAGCCCCCGCGCCAGCATCTCCACCGCCTGCGGCGTCGTCCGCTCGCTCATCCCGATCAGCACCGCGCCGTTACCGATGACGAGCACGTCCCCGCCCTCGATCGTCGAGGGATAGTCCGCCTGCCCCTCCGACCAGTGGTGGAAGGGGCCCGCCTCCGGCCCCTTGAAGAGCGGATGGTGCTTGTAGATCGCCTCGAAGTGCACAGTCTCGCGCTGTCGCGCCGGCCACTTCATCGCGTTGATCGACACCCCGTCGTAGATCCACGCCGAGGTGTCCCGGGTGAAGAGGTGGTTCGGCAGCGGACCGAGCACGAAGTCGTCCAGCTCCAGGGCGTGGAAGCGGACCGACGTCGGCTCCCGGTGCGCCGCCAGGAACTCCCGCTTCGTCATCCCGCCCACCAGCGCCTCCACCAGCGCCCCGGTGTCCAGCGAGTCGAAGGCGGCCCGCAGGTGGTCGGCGGCGAGCGGCCCGTACTCCTTCTCGTCGAAGACGCGGTCGAGCACCAGCGCCCGTGCCTCCGGCATCTCCAGCGCCTCCCCCAGCAGATCGCCGAAGAGGTGCACCTCGACCCCCCGGTCCCGCAGCACGTCCGCGAAGCCGTCGTGCTCCTGACGGGCCCGCCGCACCCACAGCACGTCGTCGAAGAGCAGGGTGTCCTTGTTGGTCGGGGTCAGCCGCTTCAGCTCCAGATCGGGGCGGTGGAGGATCACGCGGCGGAGCCGGCCGGTCTCTGAGTCGACATGGAATCCCATGCGCCCATCCTGACGGAGCGGACGGCCGTGCGCGTGGGACGCGCACGGCCGAATTCCGCGCCGGGCGGCCTCCCGAACGGCCCCCTCCCGCCTACAGCCTCGGGTCCACCGGCTCCGACTCCAGGGCGAGGACCGCGAAGACCGCCTCGTGCACCCGCCACAGCGGCTCCCCGGCGGCGAGCCGCTCCAGCGCCTCCAGGCCGAGCGCGTACTCGCGCAGCGCCAGCGAGCGCTTGTGCCCGAGGTGACGCTGCCGCAGCCGCGCCAGGTTCTCCGGGCGGGTGTACTCGGGGCCGTACACGATCCGCAGGTACTCCCGGCCCCGGACCTTCACGCCCGGCTGCACCGGGCGGCCCGAACCGTCGGAGACCAGCGCGGCGAGCGGCTTGACGACCATGCCCTCGCCGCCGGCGCCGGTCAGTTCCAGCCACCAGTCGGTGCCCGCGCGGACGGACTCCTCGTCACCGGTGTCGACGACGATCCGCCGCGTCACCTGGAGCAGCCCCGTCGGGTCGTGCTCGACGAGCCGGTCCAGCCATCCGAGCTGGACGTCGTGCGGCACGGCCGCGAGCGACCTTCCGCGCGTGGCGAGCAGCTGGAACGGCGCGAACCGCACCCCGTCCAGACCGTCCGTCGGCCAGCAGTACCGCCGGTACGCCTCGGTGAACGCCTCCGCGTCCGCCGCCCGCCCCCGCTGCGCCGCGAGCAGCCCGTCGAGCCCCTCGACACCGCGCGCGACCGCCGTCTCCAGCGCCCGTACGGCCTCCGGGAGGACCGCGGCCGACGCCGCGCCGACCGCCGCGTACTGGTGGCGGAGCAGCCCGCCCGACTTCAGCGACCACGGCATCAGCTCGCCGTCGAGCAGCAGCCAGTCCGTGTCCAGCTCCTCCCAGAGCCCGGCCGCGCCGATCGCCGTCCGCAGCCGGGCGAGGACCCGCTCGGTGGCGGACCCGTCGTCGAAGAACGGCCGGCCGGTACGGGTGTGCAGGGCACCGGTCGGCCCGTCCACGCCGAACCGCTCCCGGGCCGCGTCCGCGTCCCGGCAGACCAGCGCCACCGCCCGCGAACCCATGTGCTTCTCCTCGCACACGACCCGCTCGACCCCGTCCGACCGGTACTGCGCGAAGGCCTCCGCCGGATGCTCCAGATAGCCCTCCTCCTTCGCGGTCGGCGTCGGCGCCATCGTCGGCGGCAGATAGGCGAGCAGCCGGGGATCGACCGCGAAGCGGCTCATGACCTCCAGGGCCGCCGCCGCGTTCTCCTCCCGCACCGCCACGTTGCCCAGGTGCCGGGTCTCCACCGTCCGCCGCCCGTGGACGTCGGCCAGGTCGAGCGGCCGGCCCTCGTGCCCGCCCGGCGCCGCCGACGCCAGCGGGCGGACCGGCTCGTACCAGACCCGCTCGGCCGGTACGTCGACGAGCTCGCGCTCCGGCCAGCGCAGCGCGGTCATCCGGCCGCCGAACACCGCGCCCGTGTCCAGGCAGATCGTGTTGTTGATCCAGGACGTCGTCGGCACCGGAGTGTGGCCGTACACGACCGTCGCCCGGCCCCGGTACTCCTCCGCCCACGGATAGCGCACCGGCAGCCCGAACTCGTCGGTCTCGCCGGTGGTGTCGCCGTACAGCGCGTGCGAGCGGACCCGCCCCGAGGTGCGGCCGTGGTACTTCTCCGGCAGACCGGCGTGGCACACCACCAGGTCGCCGCCGTCGAGGACGTAGTGGCTCACCAGCCCGTCGACGAACTCCCGCACCCGCTCCCGGAACTCGGCCGGCTCGCGCTCCAGCTGCTCCACCGTCTCGGCGAGGCCGTGGGTCTGCTGAACCTTTTTGCCCCTGAGCCAGCGGCCCAGCTTGTTCTCGTGGTTGCCCGACACGCAGAGCGCGGTCCCGGCCGCCACCATGTCCATCACCCGGCGCAGCACGCCCGGCGAGTCCGGCCCACGGTCGACCAGGTCGCCGACGAAGACCGCCGTGCGCCCCTCCGGGTGCGCGCCGTCCAC
Organism: Streptomyces sp. NPDC056503; assembly: GCF_042794995.1. NCBI lineage: Bacteria > Bacillati > Actinomycetota > Actinomycetes > Kitasatosporales > Streptomycetaceae > Streptomyces > Streptomyces sp. NPDC056503. The sequence continues at coordinate 15,082 of NZ_JBHTST010000150.1, read as the reverse complement.
GTAGCCGAGCCGCGCGAGGAGCGTCTCCAGCTCGCCGCTGCACCCGTGGATGTCGCCGATGACGTCGAACGGGCCGGTGAGGTGCCGCAGATCGTTGAACCGGCGCTCCAGCAGCACCTCCGCGGCCTCCACCTCCGCGACCGACCTGAGGACGTGGATCTTGCGGAAGCCCTCCCGCTCCAGGCCCTTCAGCCCCCGGTGCAGCTCGCGCCGGTGGCGGGGGATCACGTGGTCGGGCATGCCGGCCCGGTCGGCCCGCAGCGCGTTGCGCTCCCGGCAGACCGACTCCGGCAGGTCGAGCACGATCGCGATCGGCAGCACGTCGTGCTCCCGCGCCAGCGCCACCAGCTGACGGCGTGCCTCGCGCTGCACGTTGGTGGCGTCGACGACGGTCAGCCGGCCGGCCGCGAGCCGCTTGCCGACGATGTAGTGCAGCACCTCGAAGGCGTCCTTCGACGCCGACTGGTCGTTCTCGTCGTCCGCGACGAGGCCCCGGCAGAAGTCCGAGGACACCACCTCGGTCGGCTTGAAGTGGCGCCGCGCGAACGACGACTTGCCGGAGCCGGTCGCGCCGACGAGCACGACGAGGGAGAGGTCGGTGACGGGCAGCGGCCGCTTCCCCGCGGCTTCCGCGATGGCGGTGATGGTCGTGTCGGCGCTCATTCCTGGCCCTCCTTCTTCCTCTCGTCGTCCTCGGACCCCGCTTCGGCACGGGTGAACACACCCATCTGGGTGGGCGCGCCGACCTCGGGGTCGTCCGCCCCGACGGGCGCGAACTCCACGGCGTACCCGTACCGTCCGGCCACCGTCCCGGCCCACTCCCGGAACTCCTCCCGGGTCCACTCGAACCGGTGGTCGCCGTGCCGGACGTGCCCGGCGGGCAGCGTCTCCCAGCGCACGTTGTACTCGACGTTCGGCGTGGTCACGATGACCGTGCGCGGCCGGGCCGCGCCGAACACCGCGTACTCCAGGGCCGGAAGGCGCGGCAGGTCCAGGTGCTCGATCACCTCGCTCAGCACGGCCGCGTCATAACCGCCGAGCCGCTTGTCGGTGTACGCGAGCGAGCCCTGCAGCAGCTTCACCCGGGCGGCCTGCCGCTCGCCCATCCGGTCGAGGTGGAGCCGGCGCGCGGCGACGGTCAGCGCCCGCACCGACACGTCCACGCCGACGATCTCGGTGAACCGCACGTCCTTCAGCAGCGCCTGCACCAACTGGCCCTGGCCACAGCCCAGATCGAGCACCCGGGCGGCGCCGGCGGCCCGCAGGGCGCCCAGGATCGCCGCCCGCCGGTGCTCGGCGAGCGGCACCGGCCGCTCCTCGGTGTCGCCCGTCTCGTCCACGGCGTTGTCGACGTCCTCGACGTCGAGCCCGTCGGCCTCGGCAAGCCGCACCAGTTCGAGCCGCTCCGACGCCTCGCGGGCGAGGCCCCGGCGGCGCGACAGATAGCGCTGGGTGATCAGCTCGCGCCGGGGATGCGCCGCCAGCCAGCCGTCGCCGGCCCGCAGCAGCTTGTCCACCTCGTCGGGCGCCACCCAGTAGTGCTTGGCGTCGTCGAGGACCGGCAGCAGCACGTACAGCTGGTTCAGCGCGTCCGCGAGCCGCAGCCCGTCGCCCTCCAGGACCAGCCGCACGTACCGCGAGTCGCCCCACTCGGGGAACTCCGCGTCCAGCGCGAGCGGTTCGGCCTCCACCGTCGTCCAGCCCAGCGGTCCGAACAGCTCGCGCACCAGCTCCGCGCCGCCCCGCGCCGGCAGCACCGGCACCTCGACCCGCAGCGGCAGCGGCTCCGCCGCCCGCTCGGGCAGCGCCTTGCACGCCCCGTGCAGCGCCGTCTTGAAGACCTGCGCCAGGGCCACCGCGAGCAGCGACGACGCGGCGTACGGCCGGTCGTTCACGTACTGCGCGAGCGCCGCGTCCGGGGCGCCGCCCCGGCCCTTGCCCTTGCCGCGGCGCACCAGCGCCACGGGGTCGACCTCCAGGAGGAGGGCCGCGGTGCACCGCTCCGCGGTGGCCTCGGGGTAGAGCACGTGCGCGGTGCCGTGCGAGGTCGAGAACGCCTGCGCCCGCCCGGGATGCTTGTGCAGCAGGAAACCGAGGTCGGTCGCGGGTCGCTCCGGGGTGCCGGTGGTACTGATCGTCAGGAACACACGTCCGAGTATGAGTGCCCCGGCTCGACCCCGACCAGGCATTTTCCCTCCGCTTCTCGCGGGTGGGCGCCGCTCACCCGGCCGCGGCCGCGAGGGCGGCGACGGCCTCCGGGCCGACCCGGCAGCAGCCGCCGATCAGCCGGGCACCGGCACCGGCCCAGCCGGCGGCGAGCGCCGGGGCCGCGGCGGGGCCGTACGCGGACGCGCCGCGCCAGCCGCGGGCCCCGGCGTCCCACCGCTCCCCGCTGTTCGGGTAGACGACGGCCGGCCCGCCGGTCACGGCGACGGCCGTGGCGACGGCGTCGGCGGCCTCCGCCGGTTCGCAGCAGTTCACCCCGACGGCCACGACCTGCTCGTTCCCCGCGGCGACCGCGAAGGCCTCGGCCAGCCCCTGGCCGGCCCTGGTCCGCCCGCCGGCGACCGTGTACGACAGCCAGACCGGCACCCCACACCCCTCGGCCGCCCGCAGCAGCGCCTCCGCCTCCACGGCGTCCGGCACCGTCTCCAGCGCGAGCACGTCCGGTCCCGCCGCCGCGAGCGCCTCCACCCGGGGCCGGTGGAAGGCCACCAGCTCCCGCACCGACAGCCCGTACCGCCCCCGGTACTCGCTCCCGTCGGCGAGCATCGCCCCATAGGGGCCGACGGAGGCCGCGACCCACACCTTCCGCCGCCGTGCGCCCTCCGCCGCCGCCCGCGCCAGGGCGACGCTGCGGGCCAGCAGGGCGGTGGCCTCGTCGGGGCCGAGGCCGCGTCGCGCGAAGCCCTGGTGGGTGGCCTGGTAGCTGGACGTGATCAGCACCTGGGCGCCGGCCCGGACGTAGGCGGTGTGCGCCGCTTCGATCTGGTCGGGCGCGTCGGCGAGCAGGCGCGCCGACCAGAGCGCGTCCGACAGGTCGCAGCCCTGGGCCTCCAGCTGGTTGGAGAGCCCGCCGTCGAGGACGAGCACGCCGTCGGCGAGCGCCTGGGCGAAGGTCCCGGCCGGTGTCATCGGCTCAGCCCAGCTGCGGCGCGACCCGGGCCGCGACCAGCTCCAGATGGTCCAGGTCGTCCAGGTCGAGGACCTGGAGATAGACCCGGGAGGAGCCGACCGCCGCGTAGCGGCCGAGCTTGTCGACGACCTCGGCGGGCGTGCCCGCGAGGCCGTTGGCCTTCAGTTCCTCCACCTCCCTGCCGATGGCGGCGGCGCGGCGCGCCACCTCGGCGTCGTCCTTGCCGACGCAGACGACCAGCGCGTTGGAGTACACGAGGTCGTCGGCGGGCCGGCCCGCCTCCTCGGCCGCGGCGCGGACGCGGCCGAACTGCCGCTCGGTGTCCTCGACGGAGGCGAACGGGATGTTGAACTCGTCGGCGTACCGCGCCGCCAGCCTCGGCGTGCGGGTCGCGCCGTGGCCGCCGATCAGGACCGGGATCTTCCGCTGGGCCGGCTTGGGCAGCGCGGGGGAGCCGGCGAGACGGTAGTGCTTCCCCTCGTAGTCGAAGGTCGTGCCGACCTCGGTCTCCCACAGGCCCGTGACGATCGCCAGCTGCTCCTCCAGCCGGCCGAACTTCTCCTTCGGGAACGGGATGCCGTACGCGGTGTGCTCCTCCTCGAACCAGCCCGCGCCCAGGCCCAGCTCGACGCGACCGCCGGACATCCGGTCGACCTGGGCGACCTGGATGGCGAGGACGCCCGGCAGCCGGAAGGTGCCGGCGGTCATCAGGGTGCCGAGGCGGATCCGCTTGGTCTCGCGAGCGAGGCCGGCCAGGGTGATCCAGGCGTCGGTCGGTCCGGGCAGTCCGTCGCCGGAGCCCATGCGCAGGTAGTGGTCGGACCGGAAGAAGGCGTCGAAGCCCAGCTCCTCGGTGGCGCGGGCCACCGCGAGGAGGGTGTCGTAGTCGGCGCCCTGCTGGGGTTCGGTGAAAACGCGAAGATCCATGCCTCCATCCTGCACCTCGGGGTGCGTGTCAAGCCGCGCGTCAGCGCGGGGTGCCTCCCGGCACGGTCGGGTGAATATCCGTCCCCCTGGCGGGACGCGTCGCCGCTGGCCAGTGACCGTGACCGGGCCCCGTCGTTGGCTCGGGCGGAGCCGGACCGCCCGGCCCGCGTGCCGGCGGCCGCAGCCGGTGCGTCGTTCTTCTCCCGTGGTCCCGTCCGTGCCGGCCGGGGTCCGGGTCGAGGAGGCCGCGATGTCCCAGGAAGCCGCGTCGGAGCGGGCGCTGCCCGAGCAGCACGTGCCGCAGTCCGTGCCCGAGCAGCAGGCTCCGGGAGCCCCGAAGGGGCTGCTCCAGCAGATGGAGGAGCTGATGGCGGCGCTCTCCGCCGACCTCTCCCAGCTGGACGCCGACCTCCAGTCCACGGCGGAGCGCCTGGACCCGGAGGCCGCCGGCGAAGGGCACGACACCCGCCGCGACGGCGGCCCCGGGGCGCGCTGACCGCCCCGCTCTCCCCGCCCTCCCTTTTCCTCTCTCGCTCCTTCTCCCCCCTGCCCCTCTCCTCTGCCCGGGCCCGGGACCTCAGCGGTCCCGGGCCCGGTCGCGCAACCGATCCGCTTCCCGCTCCTGGGACGGGCCCTGGTCCCGGCCGGGCTCGGGGGCCGGCCGGGGGGTGGGCGTCCTCGGGTGCGGGGTGGCCGGCGCCGGGCCCGCCCGGCCCCTGGGCGGGTCGGGAGGGCGGGCCCGGCCCTGTTCACGCACGTCGAGGCGGCGGAGCATGCCCCGGACCCGGTCTCCGGCCTCGTCGGCGGCGTCGATGGCCTCCATGCACTGCCAGTACAGACTCTCGTCGTCGGTGACCGAGGCGACGCCGACGAGGGCGATGCCGACCTCCCCGAGCAGCTCCCCGAGGGCGGTGAGCGCCGAGCGCGGGTCGCCGACCTCGGTGAGCCGCGCGGCGCGCGGGCCGGCCGCCCCCCACGTCGGGTACTCCCCCGCCTCGCTGAGCCCTCGCGCCTCGCCGCGCAGCTCCAGCGGTCCGCAGAGCGCGAGGTGACTTCCTATGGCCTGGGCGAGGGCCCGGGCCTGCCAGGCTTCCGCCACGATGTCGTGTGCCGTCCGGCTCTCGCCCAGCGCGTGCAGGCCTGCCTGGACGAGTCGCTCCGCTTCCATCAACTCCGCCCCCGTTCGTGCGACTTGCCGTTCTCTCAGTCCACTACCCAGAGTGAGGCCGCCTGAGCCCCGGCACCAGAGGAATTCGGAAATCTGTGGACAGGCATCTCGACGGGGATGAACCGATCACTCCGAAGAGTGACGATCGGTACGACCGGCGCCCGACTCGTCCGTTCCGTCCCGTCTGCGGGGCGGAAAGCGGAGTTCGTTCCGGTCGATCTTGGCGGCGAGGGCGGCGAGCGGGTCGACCCCGAGCACCGTGCAGAACTGGAGCAGATAGGCGAGGACGTCGGCCACCTCGTCGGCGACCCGGTGGGCCGACTCCGGGTCGTCCATCACCCTCTCCGCCTGCTCGGGCGTCGACCACTGGAAGATCTCCAGGAGTTCGGCCGCCTCGACGCTGAGCGCCGCCGCCAGGTTCTTGGGCGTGTGGTAGGGCTGCCAGTCGCGCGCCGCCGCGAAGGCGGCGAGGCGGCGCTGGAGCCCCGCCACGTCGTGTTCGGTGTCCGTCACGGGGTCAGGTCTACCACCGTCACCCCGGGTGTCCGCCGGGCTTCCGCCGCACCCCGCTCGCCGACCGAGCCGACGAGCCGGATGTGGCCGTCGGCGGCGATGGCCGCGGTCAGACCGAGGAGGGCGGCGGTCTGCCGGCCGTCGAGGCCCCGGTCGAGGTCGTCCGTGAGCAGGGTGAGGCACTGCATGGCGTCCGGGACCTCGGCGATGCGGTCCATGGCGAGGACGCCGGGGCCGGTGAGGAGCGTCAGCGCGAGGGCGAGGTAGCGGAGTTCGCCGTCGCCGAGGCGGCCGAGCGGGGTGGCGGGGCCGGCGCCGCCCCGCGCGAGGAGGGCCCGGACGGTGCCGTCGCGCAGCTCCTGCACGCCTACGCCGGTGACGGGCCCGGCGCAGCCCGCGCCGGCGACGGCCGCGAGGCGCTGGTGGCGGCGGGGGCAGGCGGTGTGGGTGCGGTGCAGGACCTCCGCGAGGTTGGCGCAGTCCCGCAGCAGCCGGCCCTCGCCGGGGAGGACGGGGGCGCGCATCCTGTCCGGTTCGGGGGCGCAGGGGAAGAGCGAGCGCAGGCCGACCAGGGCCTGTTCGGCGGCGGCGAGCACCTCGCGCTGCCCCTGGGTGGCACCGGCGACGCGCAGCGGCAGGAGGGCGGTGCCGAGGAGGTCGTCGGGGAGCGGCGCGCGGGTGACCGGGGTGGCGCCCGCGGTGAGCCAGGCGGCCTGGACGGTGGTGCGGCCGGGGTCCCTGAGGGCGGTGGTGAGGAGGGTGCGGCCGTGGCGGGTGAGGCGTTCGCCGACGATGCGGAGGTCGGGGTGGGCCTGGACGGCGAGGTCGAGCCGGACCGGGCCGACGGGGCCGTCGACGGTGCAGCCGATGCGGAAGCCCCGGCGCCCCTGCGCGTCGGGCCGGGCGCTGTCGGGTACGCGGTCGGCGGGGTCGGGGAAGACCTCGCCGAGCGACTCGCCCGCGCCGAGCCTGGCCAGCGCCTCGTACGCGCCGAGGACGGTGGACTTGCCGCTGCCGCTGGGCCCGGCGAAGAGGGTGACCGGCCCGAGGGCGTACGCGGCGCGCCGGCGCCCGGCGTAGGCGGAGAGCCGCAGCTCGGTCACGACGGGCCTGGGCACTGCGTGCGGCTCCGCCCCCGGGACGCCCGGGACGCCCGCCACGTCCCCTCCGCCGTCGGTACGCGGACGGCCGCGGGGCGCGGACCGCGGGCCTGCTCCCGCGCCTGCGCCTGCGGTGACGCCCGTTCCTGTACGCGTACGGGAGTCCGGGCCTCCGCCCGGACCCGAGCCCGTGCTCGTCCTCCTGCTCGTGCTCGTGCTCGTATCCGGACCCGGGACTTCGCCCCTGCCGTCGCCCGCGCCCACGCCCGCGCCCCGGTCAGGGGCCGGGGAGGACGGGGTCGGGCGGGGGTTCGGGACGGTGTCCGGGCGCGGTGTGCGGGGAGCGGGGGCGGTGGGGCCGGAGGTGCGGGGGCCGGGGGTGCGGGCGAGGGTGGGGCCGCCGGTGAGGTCCATGATCGGACCGTACGCAGGGGCGGGGCCGACGAACCGTTACACCGAGATGACCTTCCTACGATCGGGGGACGCCGGCACGCGGCGCGCCGACGGGCTCGTCGTCCTCGTCGCCGGCCGGGCCGTCGCCGGTGCTCTCGACCTCGGTCCCGGGAGGGGCGAGCAGGAAGACGTTGCGGTCGACGCGGTGCATGCCGCTGCCGAGGCCGAAGACGACGCCGCTGCTGAAGTCGAGGACCCGCTTGGCGACTTCGGGGTCGGCGCTGGTGAGGTCGAGCAGGACCGGGATCCGGGCGATGAGGTACTCCGCGACCTCGCGGGCGTCTGCGAAGACCTGGATCCGCAGCACGACCATGCGGCGCTGTTCTACGGACTCGTACTGTTCGGGGATCGTGCGGTGGTCGACTCTGGACGGCCATTCGTCACGACCGCGCAGCGGGAGGACCTGGGCCAGGCCCTCCCACTGCTCGTCGGTGACGTCGTACCTCTCGTACCTACTCATGGCCCCATCCTCCCGCCCCTCACCCGTTCGGCCCAACAACGACACGGGTGAACGGATGACGGGTGGACCGCTCCCCGGTGTCGGGCCCGGGCCTCGGGTGTCAGCCGCCGGGTGTCGGCCGCCGACCCCCCGACCCCCCGACCCCGGACCGTCGGCCCCCGACCCCCGGCCCGTCAGGCGAAGGCCCTGGCGAGGCGGCGCAGGCCCTCGGTGATCTCGTCGGGCGCGTGGGTGGTGAAGGAGAGGCGGAGGGAGGCCGGGTCCGGGGTGCCCGAGAAGAAGGGGGCGCCGGGAACGTAGGCGACGTCGTGGCCGACGGCGGTGGGCAGGAGGGCGGCGGCGTCGCGGCCCTCGGGAAGGGTGGCCCAGACGAACATGCCGCCCTCGGGCCGGTTCCAGCGGCTGCCCTCGGGGAGGGCCGCGGGCAGGCCGTCGAGCATGGCGTCGCGGCGGGCGCGGTAGGCGGCGCGCATGCCGGCGACGTGGGCGTCGAGGTCGCGCTCCCGGAGGTAGCGGGCGACGGCGGCCTGGTCGACGGTGGAGGTGTGCAGGTCGGCGGCCTGCTTGGCGATGACGCAGGCGCGGCGCAGGGCGGCCGGGGCGCGCAGGTGGCCGAGGCGCAGGCCGGGGGCCATGACCTTGGAGAAGGAGCCGAGGAGGACGGTGCGGTCGGCGGCGGCGGGGAGGCCGGCGAGGGGCGGCACGGGCTCGCCCTCGAAGCGGAGTTCGCCGTACGGGTCGTCCTCGGCGATCCAGAAGCCGTGGCGGGCGGCGGCCTCGGCGACGGCGGTGCGGCGCGCGAGGGGCAGGGTGCGGCCGGTGGGGTTCTGGAAGGTCGGGATGACGTAGAGCAGGGTGGGCTTCTCGCGGGCGGCGATCTCGTCGAGGGCCTCCGGGACGATGCCGTGCTCGTCGGTGGGGACGGGGACGACGCGGGCGCCGGCGAAGCCGAAGCACTGGAGGGCGGCGAGGTAGCAGGGGTCCTCGACGAGGACGACGCTGCCGGGTTCGAGGAGCGCCGTGGTGAGCAGGGTGAGCGCCTGCTGGGAGCCGGTGGTCACGAGCAGGTCGTCGGCGCCGGTGGGGAGCCCGCGGGCGGTGAGCCGCTCGGCGACGGCCTCGCGGAGGGCGGGGTCGCCCTCGGTGGTGGAGTACTGGAGGGCGGTGTGCGGGGTGTCCGTGAGGACGGCCTGGTAGGCGGCCTTGATGCCTTCGGTGTCGAAGAGTTCGGGGGCGGGCAGGCCGCCGGCGAAGGAGATGACCTCGGGCCGTGCCGTCAGCGCCAGGATCTCGCGTACGGGAGAGGCGGCGACGTTCCCCAGCCGGGAGGCGGGCGCGGGCGTGGGGGCGGCGGGGAGGGTGGGCTGGGGCACCGTGGCGGCAGGAGGCATGCGGTTCAGTGTAGACAGCATCAGTTCCGCGTCCAGGGGTGTCTCACGGACCGAATGCCGTGAGCGGGGCGGGAGTTGGCGTCTCCGGCGGTGAACGTGCGGGTGTACGGGATGCGGTGGTCGTCGAGGGCGCGACGGGTGGCCTCGACGCGGACCGCGGCGCCGGGGGCGGCCGGGTCGTGGAGGACGCCGGCGACCGAACCGCTGTGGGAGATCTGCACCCCGACGGCGCCGGTACGCCGGGCCAGGGCGACGAGCGCCTCGAAGTCCGGGTGCCGCAGCACGCGTTGGGCGCGGCGGGCGCTGGCGGTGGCGACCCGTCCGAGGAGCGCGGCGTCGCCGTCGGCGACGGCGCGGCGGAGCCCGTCGCGGAGGCGGGCGTAGGAACGGAGCTCGGCGCCGGAGGCCTCGGGGGCGGGGAGGGAGAGGGTGTCGACGGGGGCGCCGTCGCCGAGCAGGCAGCCGACGACGAGGAGCGCCGGCAGCGCGGGCCCGAGGACTTCGAGGACGCGGCCCTCGCGCTGGGCGAAGAGGACGGGCCGGTCGTCGAGCATCAGGGGGTCGCTGGCGCCTTCGGCGCGGACGGCGAGCCGGGCGGTGGTGGCGGGGTCGAGGCGGAGCCCGTACGCGTCGGCGACGGCGCGCACGGTCGCGAGGACGTCGCTGGTGGAGCTGCCCATGCCCAGGCCGAGCGGCACGGTGCCGGTGAGGCGCAGCGTGCCGCCCCGGGCGGGCCGTCCGGTGCGGGCCGCGCAGACGGCGACGGCGAGCCGGGCGGCGCGGGCGGCCTTCGACCGGCCGGCGGGGACGACGGCGACCGCGTCGGCGGGCGCGCCGGGACGCGGGGTGAACTCGGCCCGGGTCCCGGGACCGGCCAGGGGGAGGGTGACGAGGCCGGCGCGGGGTCGCCCGCAGGCGTCGGGAAAGACTCCCTGGAGCAGCTCGCCGTGGTGGGCGGGGGCGTGACCGGTACCGGGGGCGGTGGCGGGGGCGGTGGCCTCGGCCGGGGTGGGCGTGGGGGTGCTGGTGGTCACGAGGGAGAGTGTCGCTCCCGACCGCCCGTGCCCGTGCGGGGGGGGTGAGCTCCCGAGGAGCGGTGTACGGCTCCGAGGGGCGTCGCGCGACACGGGCGGGGCTTCGCGCGGGCGCCGCGCGGGGCCTCTCCGGCCTGGACGGAACCACCGCCTTCGGCCCGCCGGCCGGGACCCGGATCTGGACGGAACCGCCACCGGCGACCCCGGCGTGGCTGTGCCGCTCGGTCGTCTCGGTGCGGCCTTCGGGTGACCGCCGTCAGCGGCCGACGGAGCCGTCGAGCTGTTCGCGGATGATGTCGGCGTGGCCGGCGTGCCGGGCGGTCTCCTCGATCATGTGGACGAGCACCCAGCGCATCGAGCGGGTGGCCTCGGCCTTGCCCGCGGCCCGGGCGCACGGGGTGCTCAGGTCGGCGCAGCGCGCGGCGATCTCGTTGGAGCGCGCGACGGCGTCGCGGTAGGCGGCGAGGAGGCTCTCCTCGTCGTCGTCCGGGCCGAGTTCCATGCCGAAGTCGGGGTGCGGGATGTCGGAACCCTCGAAGGCCCAGACGAACCAGTAGCGCTCCGCCGCCGTCAGATGTTTGACCAGTCCGAACACGCTGGTGCCGGAGGGCACCGCCGCGGTGCGCCCTTTCGTGTCGTCCAGTCCCCGGGCCTTCGCGGTCACCGCGTCCCGGACGTAGTTCAGGAAGGCGAGCAGGGTCGACTTCTCTTCCGAGTCCTCACCGGGGGGACTCGTGTCGCGGCGCAGGAGGGTGTCCGTCACCCGGACACTCTAACCGCCGGGGTTTTCGGTCCGCTCAGCCGAGGAAATCGAGAACCAGTTCGCCGGCGGTCGTTCTGAACTCCTCGAAATAGGCGTGCCGGGCGCCCTCGATCAGATGCAGCCGGGCGCCGGGGATGCGGTCCGCAAGGAGCGGCGCGTTCGCCGTCGGATTGAGCCGGTCGTCCGTTCCGTGGAGGACGAGGGTGGGGGCGCCGATGCCCGGCAGCGCGTCCCACGCGTCGTGGCCGTCGCTCGCGGCGAGGTGCCGCCTGCGGGCCCGGGGCGTCATGGTGGGGTCGCCCAGGGTGTGGTGCGGGCCGGGGTGCTCCGCCAGCCAGGCGGGGGTGTACATGAGGGAGAGCAGCGCCCGCCGCGACTCGGCGGGCGTCGGGGCGGCCAGCGACCGGCGCACGGCGTCGTCCCGTTCGACGGCGTGCCGGCCGCCCGGGGAGGTGCAGCCCAGCACCAGGGACCGCACCCGGGAGGGGTGGCGGACGGCGCACCACTGGGCGACCCGGCCGCCCATGGACGTGCCGTACACGTCGGCGCGTTCGACGCCGAGGTCGTCCAGGACGGCCATCACGTCGTCGGCGAGGTCCCGGGTGCCGAAGGGGCGGTCGGGGCTGTCGCTGTCGCCGGTGCCCCGGTAGTCGAGGGTGATCGTGCGGCGGGCGGCGTCGAAGTCGTCGCGGACGCCGTCCCACCAGTGATGGCTGTTGGCCTGGCCGGAGAGCAGCACGAGCGGGTCGCCGCCGCCGCGGACCTGGTAGGCGACGCGGACGCCGTCCGCGGCTACGACGTACGGCACTCGGTGTGCTCCTTCGTGGAGGGTCGGGGCGGCGCCGGCCATCATGCCGCACCCGCGGGCGGCTCCGCGCTAGGACGCGGCCTCGGCGTCGGTCCCGGTGCCGGTGTCGGTGTCGGTCCCGGTGCCGGTGTCGGTGTCGGTCCCGGTGCCGGTCTCGTGCGCGAAGTATCCGCTCGACGTCTTGACGCCGGCGTCGAGGTGGGCGCCGTCCTGGATCTCGAAGAGGGAGTTGAACTCCGCCGCGGCGAGCGGCAGCCGCCACACGCCGCCCTCGGCGCGCGCGGTCTTCGAGGGCGCCCCGCGCAGGAGTCGGGCGGTCGGCTCGTTGTGCGCGGCGTGCGGGCCGTAGTAGATCGGGAAGGCGTCGGCGGCGCGGTAGGCGGGGATGAAGGCGCGCCGGTACCGGTCGGAGGTGTTGCGTTCGGAGGCGTGCACCACGAGCGGGTGCAGGAACACGACCGTACCGGCCGGGCCCTCGCAGTCGACGACGGTGGAGGGGTCGACGCCGACCCCCGCCAGGGACGTGATCTTCCCGCCGAAGTAGCCGTCCACCTCGTGGTCGAGGACGCCGGCCCGGTGCGATCCGGCGGCGACCTTCAGGCAGGCGTTCTCCCGGGTCGCGTCGTCCAGGTAGATCAGGGCGGCCACCAGGTCGGTGTTGGTGTGCGGGTAGTAGGCGAAGTCCTGGTGCCATTCGACGACGCTGCCGACGTGCGGGGCCTTCACGTTGAGCTTGGAGTACTGCAGCACGATGTCGTCGCCGATGAGCCCGGCCACGGCGTCGAGGAGCCGGTCGTCCTCGGCGATGCCCGCGAAGATCTCGTAGCGGGAGGTCGGGGACCAGATGCGGCGGGCCTTGGTCGTGTCGCCCGGCTCGACCTCGGCCACGTCCCCGAGTTCGGAGGAGGCGAGCAGGTCGTCCAGGAGGCGGCGCGCCTTGTCGACGACTCCGGGGTCCAGGATTCCCTCGACCACACAGAATCCGTTTTCCCGGTACGACTCGACCTGGGCCTTTGTGAGGACCTTCCCCATCGATACGACTCCCCTCGGCAATCCGCGGTGACGGGCTGATGGACACTCCGTCGTCTCGCTCTGGAGATTCGCACGGGCACCAGGGGCCGACAAGGGAAACAAGGAGGCAGTTGCGGAATCTTCGGCCGCCTTCCCTTCCCCTCTTTCTGCCGGTCCTACTGCCACCCACCCCCGAGTGGCCGGGGCTAGGCTCCCTTCACCGCATTGGGCCGCATTTCTGATCACTGGAGTCTTCCATGAAGAACGTGCCGCACAATTCCGTATCCGCCGGCGAGAAACCGGCAGAGGTCGAGATCCTCGACTGCACGCTCCGGGATGGCAGTTATTCCGTCGGATTCCGGTTCACCGAGGAGACCGTCACGCGGGTGCTGGCCGGTCTCGAAGCGTCCGGGATCCGGCTGATCGAGCTCGGTCACGGCCTCGGGCTCAACGCGGGCGAGGCCCTGTCCAAGCCGTCCCTGGTGCCGGACGAGCGGTGCTTCGAGCTCGCCGGGGAGACGCTGGAGGAGGCGGCCTGGGGGATGTTCTGCATCCCGGGCATCGCGGAGCTCCACCACCTGAAGGCGGCGGCGGAGAGCGGCATGCGTTTCGTGCGGATCGGGCTCGACGTGACCGACGTCCCGCCCGGCGAGGAGTTCCTCCGGTACGCCAAGGAGCTCGGCCTGACGGCCTTCGCCAACCTGATGAAGACCAACGCCCTGGACCTCGACGGCGTCGTCGCGGCGGCCCGCGCGTGCGTCGAGTACGGCGCGGACGGCGTCTACCTGGTGGACTCGGCCGGCGGCTGCCTGCCCGGCAGGATCAGGGAGCTGTTCGGCGCGGTCGGCGCCGCCGTGGACGTGCCCCTCGGTTTCCACGGGCACGACAACCTGGGCCTGGCCAACGCCAACGCCCTCACCGCGGCGGACGCCGGCGCCCGGTACGTCGACGCCACGCTCGACGGGATCGGCCGGGGCGCCGGGAACACCGTGACCGAGTCCTTCGCGGCGATCCTGCGCAGCCGGGGCGTCGGCGCGGCCTATGACTACCGGGCCCTGGCGACCCTCAGCGAGACCGCCGTCCGCCCGCTGCCCCGGCTGCACGACGACCGCACGTACCAGGTCGTCGGCGGGCTGACCGAGACGCACTCCAGCTTCTTCCCGCTGATCGCCCGGTGCGCCGAGCGGCAGGGCGTCGACCTGTTCGAGCTGATGACGAGGGTCGCCGACGTCGAGCGGGTCAATCCGACCGAGGACCTGGTGATGGGGGTGGCGAGCGCCCTCAGCGCCCGGTAGCCGCCCCGTCACGGGCCCCGGCCCGGCAGTCGTTTCTCTCGTCGGTGGGCGGGACGCGTGGAGACGCGGCCGCCCACCGTCTTCATGCGCACGTCCACGACAACCCTGGATTCGAGGTATCCCATGCGTCTGTGCACTGTCCGGCACGAGGACGGCGAGGACGTCGGCATCGCGACCGAGGCCGGCCTCGTCCTGCTGAGCTCGCTGAACAAGGTGACCGGCGGCGACTTCGGTCCCACCCTCCTCGACGTCGTCGTGGACGGGCGGCTCGACGGCCTCACCGCCGCGCTGCGCGACCCGGCGGTGCTCGACACCGCCGTCCCGCCCGGGTCCGCGCCGCCCTTCGCCCCGATCTACCGCACTCCGCCCAAGCTCTGGGGCGTCGGCCTCAACTACACCCGGCACGCCGACGACCTGGAGGTGTGCCAGCCCGCCGGCACCCCGGGCTCGTACCTCCGGCCGAGCAGCTGCGTCATCGGCCACGGCGACGACATCCTGCTGCCCCGCCAGTCGGACCGGGTCACCGCGGAGGCGGAGCTGGGCGTGGTCATAGGCAGGGACTGCAAGGACGTGTCCCCGGAGGACGCCCCCTCGGTGGTCTTCGGCTTCACGACGGTCCTCGACATGACGGCCGAGGACGCGATCCGCGTCAACCCGCGTTACATCCCGTGGGCCAAGGGCTTCGACACCTTCTGCAGCCTGGGCCCCTGGGTGGTCACCCCGGACGAGATCCCCGACCTGTCGTCCGTCCGCATCTCCACGATCGTGGGCGGGCGCACGATCGCCTCCAACCAGGTGTCGGCGATGATGCGCGACCCGTACTGGCAGGTCGCCCACTTCTCCGGGGGGATGACGCTGGAGGCGGGCTCGGTCATCGCGACGGGCACGCCGGGGGCCGGGGTCATCCGGGACGGCGATGTCGTGGAGGCCGTGGTGGAGGGCGTCGGCCACCTGCGCAACACCGCCAGGGCCGTACGCCGGTAGGGCCGGGGAGACGGTGCGGGGAGCCGGTGTCGTCACCGG
>NZ_JBHTST010000149.1:0-20393 GCF_042794995.1 Streptomyces sp. NPDC056503 | reverse complement strand
GTTAGTTCTACACGCCCCCCCCCCCCCCCGCCCCCGGGGGCCCCCCCGCCCGGGGCGGGGGCGCCCCGCGGGGGGGGGCGGCCCCCGGGGGCCGCCCGCGGCCGGGGCGGGCGCCGGGGCGGGCCCCCGCCCCTCCTCGTACCGCGGGGTGTTACGGGGTGACGCTGCCGATCAGGACGCTGCCGGAGCCCGCGACGGTGCCGCGCGCGTTGACCAGCTGGACCTGGCCGAAGAACTGGCGTCCCTCGGGGGCCGGACCGCCGACGACGACCTCGGCCGCGACCTTGGTGCTCGCGCCGTTGGCCAGCGGGTAGGTCCTGGCCTCGTCGACCTTCACGGTGCCGAGCGCCGCCGAGTAGTACACGTCCTTGTAGTCGTAGGTCGTGCCGCCCTCGGCCTGGACCGCGTAGCCGTCGATGACGACGGTGTAGGTGCCGGCCTTCGGCTTGACGAGGGAGACGGCCTCCTCCGAGTCGCCGTCGGCGGACGAGCCGACCTTGACGCCGTCCAGGAGCACGGACAGGTCGAGGTCGGCGGCCTTGTCGGAGGTGTTGCCGATCGCGATGTCGAGCCGCTCGACGCCCTCGCCGATGGTGACGGTCTTCGTCTGCGTCTCGTGGTGCTGGATGGTCGGGGTCTCGACCTTGGCCGAGCCCAGCGAGCCGCCCTTCAGCTTGCCGTCGATGCCGGCGAAGCCGTTGGTGACGGTCCACTCGACGGCGGCCGGGGTGCCGACCTTCGCCTCGGCGACGGTCTGGACGGCCGGGTCGAAGGAGGCGCCGAGCACGGAGACGTCGAGCTTGTACGGGTTGTCCAGGTCCGGCGAGGTGCGGCGCGCCTCGACCTCGATCTCCCAGACGCCGGCCTGCGGGTTGGCGTAGGAGCGGAGGTCCGGGCGGCAGGTGTTCGCCGGGTTGTAGTGCGGGTAGCACATGGTGGTCGCGGTCGGGTCGACCGGGACGCCGTACGGGTGGATGGCGATGAACCGGGTCTGGCTCTTCGCCTTCAGGCCGCCGATCGCCACCTCCAGGGAGGTCGCGCCCTTCGGCACGGTCACGAAGTACGACTTGTGGCTGTTGCGCTGGACCGAGCCGGTGGCGGAGAAGCCGTAGCCGGGGGCGGTCAGGTCGCTCGCGACGACCGAGGTGGCGAGGATCTGCTTGTCGACGCCCTCGGTGCGGTCGTCGTCCGCCTCCAGGATCACGCTGTGCACGCCGGCGGTCTTCGGGCGGGCCTCCAGCTTGACGGTGACCGGCTTGTTCAGCGGCAGGTCGATCTCGTCGTCGCCGAGGATCCGGAAGGTGCCGTCGTTGTACTTGAGGTCCAGCTCGTGCTCGACGGCACGGTCCGGGCCGCTGGTGCGGGTGACGGTGACGTCGTAGACCTTCTTCTGGCCGACCTTGAGGCCGCCCTCGCGGTCGTACACACCGGTGCCGGTGTGCGGGGCCGGGAAGATCACGGTGTCGACCGGGGCCTCGACCTTGTAGGAGTGGGCGGTGGCCCCGTCCTTGATGGAGTCCCAGGCCTCGTTGATGTCGATGAGACCGGCGCCCTGCTCGTGGGCCGCGACACCGGGGATCCGCTTGGCGGTCGAGGTGAGGGCGGTGCGCAGGGTCAGCGGGGAGAGCTCGACGTTCCGCTGCTTGGCGGCGGAGAGCAGCAGCGCGCTCGCGCCCGCGACCTGCGGGGACGACATCGAGGTGCCGTTGAGCATGCCGTAGCCGGCGGGCAGCGCGTAGCCGGCCTCGGCGACGCCGGCGCCGGCCTGCCAGGTCGGGATGGTGTTCACGGCCGAACCCGGGCCGGTGATCAGCGGGGTGGCGCCGCCGTCCTCGCGCGGACCGCGCGAGGAGAACGGGAACATGGCGTACTTCTTCTCGACGGCCGAGCCGTAGTTGGCGGCCCAGGTCGACTGGGAGACCGCCGCGCCGACCGAGAGGACCTTGTCGGCCAGGCCGGGGTCGCCGATCGTGTTGGTGCCCGGGCCGGAGTTGCCGGCCGAGATCACCAGCTGCACGCCGTACTCGTCGATGAGACGGGTGTAGAGGCGGGCGCGGACGTTGTCGCCGTCGTTCAGCGCGGGCAGGCCGCCGATCGACATGTTGACGATGTCGACGCCGCGGTTGACGACGAGGTCGACCATGCCCTCGGTGAGGGCGACGTTGGTGCAGCCGCCGTCCCAGGTGCAGGCGCGCGAGGAGACGATCTTCGCGCCGGGCGCGGCGCCGTTCATCCGGCCGCCGAAGAGGCCCTTGGCGGCGGTGATGCCGGCGACGTGGGTGCCGTGCGAGGACTCGACGACGCCGATGTTGACGAAGTCGCGCTTCTGGCCGACCCAGGAGCCGCCGTACGGGTCCATCGGGACGTCCTTGCGGATCTCCACGACGAACGGGGTGCGCTCGACGACGTCCGTGGCCGGGTCGTCGGTGCCGAAGTAGCCGACGACGTTCCCGTCCTTGAACGGCTTCATCGGCTCGTTGTCCGTGAAGTCGTTGTCCTGGTCGGTGTCGACGCGGACGGTGCCGGCGGCGGGGTCGT
The DNA here is from genome assembly GCF_042794995.1 of Streptomyces sp. NPDC056503. Classification (NCBI taxonomy): domain Bacteria; kingdom Bacillati; phylum Actinomycetota; class Actinomycetes; order Kitasatosporales; family Streptomycetaceae; genus Streptomyces; species Streptomyces sp. NPDC056503. The sequence continues at coordinate 17,855 of NZ_JBHTST010000149.1, read as the reverse complement.
ACAGCAGGCCGAAGACGTCGGTGGTGTCGCCGTCGCGGTTGATGTCACCGGCCGGGTCGCCGCCCGCCGTGACGGACTCGCTGAAGCGGCTCCACTGGTAGGCGCCCTCGGGGGCCTTCCAGGACTGCGCGGCGGCGGTGAAGACCGGGCCCGCGACCGGGGTGACCTGGGCGCGCCAGGTGCCGTCGGAGTCGACGATCGGGTCGGTGGCCGTCACCCAGTCGACGATCTTGCGCTCGCCGGTGGTGGTCTTCTGGAGGGCCGGGTGGCCCAGGTCGACGCCCGAGTCGAGGATGCCGATGGTCACGCCGCGGCCGTCGGCGCGCGGGTGGTCCTCGACGAACTCGACGGCGCCCGTCTCGTGGGACGGGTTGTACGGGTTCTTCGCCGGGGTGTACTTCGACGGCGCCGGGTAGGTCCGGGTGACCGTGGTGCCCTCGACGGCGCCGGAGACACCGGCGTCGGGACGGGGGTCGTCCAGCTGGATCTCGGCCCGGAGGTCCACGGACTGGACGGAGGAGAGCTTGGTGGCGGCCTTGATGGCGGCGTCGGCCTTGCCGGTGGGCAGGGTGGCGCGGACGTAGCCGAGCTCGTCGTTGCGGTTGCCCACCGAGCCGCCGGGGACGGCGTCGAGCTGGTCGGCGACCTGCTCGGTCGCGCCGGGCGCGGTGGCGACCAGGATGGTGACGTGCGGTTCGCCGGCGGCCTCGGCCTCGGCGAGGCGCTGCGCGTCGGTGGCGCCGAGCTTGTCGGCGGGCTCCGCGGCCTTCACCGGGGGAGTGGCCGCCGGGTCGTCGGCGGCGAGGACCGGGGCGGCACCGGCCGCGACGAGCGCGGTCACCAGGCCGGCGGCGGCGGCGATCCGGGCCGCTCGTCTGGTCCCGGCGGTCGAGCGCCCGGGTATGGAGCTCTGCGTTTCGGGGGTGGTCATTTACATCCCTGTTTGTGAAAGAAGAGGGTCCGGAATCCGGTACCGGATGACCGCTCAGCCTTTCGTAAAGGACAGGGCTTTGTGGAGAGTTAGCGAAGGGCGGGTTGTTCCCGTGGCGTACATCCGCCACCGCGCCCCATGTGCCACAGACGACGAATCGCCCTCAACGAGGGCGATTCGACCGGGGGGAGCGGCTCACTGCTCCTTGGCGCGGGCGTAGTGCCGGGACGCCTTCGCGCGGTTGCCGCAGGTCGCCATCGAGTGCCAACGGCGGGTGCCGTTCCGCGAGGTGTCGAGGAAGTGCAGGATGCACGCCTCGTGCGCGCAGGTCCTGATCCGGTCCGGGGCGGTGCGCAGCAGCTCCAGGTGGGCGCGGGCGGCCGTCCAGCCGGGCCCCCACGCGGGGTCGGCGAACTCGGCGCGCTCGCCGGGCCCTTCGGTGGTGAGCACCGCGCGGATCCGGCCGTGCTCCAGGACGGCGTCGAGCCGCGCGGTCGTGTCCGGGTCGCCGGGCCGGTCGACCAGCGCCTTCAGCGCCTCGCGGGCGGTGCGCGTGTGGCGGAGCGTGGCCTCGTCGGCGGCGAACCGCCCGTCGAGCCCGTTGGCGGCGAGCCAGACCGCGAGCCCCCCGGTGTCGGCGAGGAGGTCCTGGCGCTCGCCCTCCCGCATCCAGCGGGTGTTGAGCAGATCCAGGGAGAGGGGTTCGCCGGTCAGCGGCCGCGGGTCGACGACGGTCATGACGGGCATCCTCCTCGACCCCCCGGACGATCTAACCCCTCAAGCGTACGTGACAGGTTGCACCTCGCTCTCCCTAACCACTAAAGTCGAGTTAGACGGTTAGCCCGAAGGGGGCGACCGACGACGAGGGGACCGTCATGTCCGCGATCGGCACGCTGAACACGGCACACATCGGCATCAACGTCACCGACCTGGACCGCTCGCTCCGCTTCTACGGGGAGGTCCTCGGCTTCGAGACGATCGGCTCGGGCGACGCCGACGGCCGGCGCTACGCCTTCCTCGGCCAGGACGGCAGGCTCGTCGTCACCCTCTGGCAGCAGGCCGAGGGCGGATACGACGCGAACCGCGCCGGCCTCCACCACCTGGCCTTCGAGGCGGAGTCCATCGAGAAGGTCCGCGAGGCCGAGGCCGTCCTCAAGGCCCAGGGCGTCACCTTCGCCTACGACGGCGTGGTCGCCCACGGCGAAGGCACCGCCTCCGGCGGCATCTTCTTCCACGACCCCGACGGCACCCGCCTGGAGATCTCCGTCCCCAAGGGCGCCGAAGAGTCCCCCGCCCCGAGCGGCACGGCCCCCACCTGCGGCTTCTTCTAGCCGCCCCGGGTGTGGGCAGGCGCTCCGCGAGGGCGGAACGGCGGGCGCACCGCCGAACGCGCCACCCGCGCCAGGGACCGCACCCGCACCCCGAGAACCCGCACCCCACCGGAGGCCCGCCATGACGACCGCGTACCACCACGGCTCGCTCGCCGTGCAGCAGAGGCTCGGCGTCCGGCAGGCCGCCGCCCACATCGCCCCCAGCATCCGCCCCGGCATCCGTCCCGTCGCCGCCGCCTTCCTGGAACTCCAGCCCATGCTGGTCCTGGCGGCGGCGGCCCCCGACGGCCGGGTCTGGGCGAGCCTGCTGACGGGCGAGCCCGGCTTCGCCCGCGCCACCGGACCCCACACGGTCTCGGTCGCGGGCGGGCCCGGGCCGGGCGACCCGCTCGCCGGCGCCCTGGCCGACGGGACCCCCGTCGGCACCCTCGCCCTGGACCCCCGCACCCGCCGCCGCATGCGCCTCAACGGCACCGCCCGCCCCAGCGCCCGCGGCGTGCTGATCGAGGCGGAGCAGGTCTTCTCGAACTGCCCCAAGTACCTCCAGAAGCGCGAGCTGTACGCCCCCGGCGCCGCCGGCCCGGGCCCGGACGCCCCGCCGGTCCCCCGCGTGGGCGACGCCCTCACCGGTGCCCAGCTGGCCGCCGTCCGCGCGGCGGACACCTTCTTCGTCGCCACCACCGGACCCGACGGCGCCGACGCCAGCCACCGCGGCGGCAACCCCGGCTTCGTCCACGCCGAGGGACCCCGCGAGCTCCTCTGGCGGGACTACCCGGGCAACGCGATGTTCCTCACGCTCGGCAACCTGGAGACCGACGGCAGGGCGGGCCTCCTCTTCCTGGACTGGGAGACGGGCACGACCCTCCAGCTCAGCGGCCGGGCGGAAACGGTATACCGTTCAGAGGAGCGGTTCGTCCGCTTCCGGGTCGACAGCGTCGTCGAGACCCCGGCCGCCAGCCCCCTGCGCTGGTCCGCGCCGGAGTACTCCCCGGCCAACCCGACCACCCCCTGATCGCGCACCCTGCCGCCCGCACGCGGACTCCCGATCCACGATCCCGAGGAACCCGTGACCACTGCCACCCAGGCTCCCGAGGCCACCGTGCCCGCGCCGTCCGCGCCCGCGACCGTCCCCGCGCCCGCTCCCGTACGCCGCCCCGGCCCGCCGCCCCGCCCCCGCCCCCTCGCCGTCCTCGTCGCCACCGGCACCAGCACCGCCGCGCTCCTCCTGCTGGTCGCCCTCGGCACCGTCCTGCACCACCCGCTGCTCATCCCGCCGCTCGCCGCGAGCATGGCGCTGGTCGCCGCCTCCCCGGACCTGCCGCTCTCCCAGCCCCGCTCGGTGATCGGCGGCCAGCTCCTCTCCGCCCTCGCCGGCTACGCCGTCCTCGCCGTCGCGGGCCCCGGCCTGTGGAGCGCCGCCGCCGCCGGCGGACTCGCCCTCGGCGCGATGATGCTCGCCCGCGCCCCGCACTCCCCGGCCGCCGCCACCGCGGTGATCGTCGCCCTCGGCAGCCCGCCGTTCTGGACCTTCACCGGTCTGCTGCTCGCCTCCTGCGCGCTGCTCGTCGCGGCCGGCCTGCTCATGGCCCGCGCCACCCGCCGCACGTACCCCGTGTACTGGATCTAGCCATCCGCCTAGCCTGCTGGGCATGAAGCAGGAGTTGCGGGTGGCGGCCTACGCCGTAGTCGTCCGGGACCACGAGATACTGCTCGCCCGCTGGGTCGCCAGGGACGGCACCAAGCGGTGGACCCTGCCGGGCGGCGGCATGGACCACGGGGAGGAACCCGTCGAGACCGTCGTCCGCGAGGTCGAGGAGGAGACCGGGTACGCCGTCGAGCCGACCGCCCTCCTCGGCGTCGACTCGATCATGCGCGAGTGGATCGCCCGGATCGGCGCGCCGGGCTCCTTCCAGGGGCTCCGGATCCTCTACGAGGCCCGTGTCACCGGCGGTGGACTGCGCAGCGAGACCGGCGGCTCCACCGACCTCGCGGCCTGGCACCCGTTGGACTCCGTGCCCGCCCTGCCCCGGGTCGAGCTCGTCGACATCGGGCTCGACCTGTGGCGGGAGCGGCCCCCCGTGGGCCGCTCCCGGCTCGCGGGTCCGGCGAACGGCTGAAAAGGGCTCAACCGGTACGCGACCGCTCAACCCTCCCGCCCCACCCGTGGTCCTCCCCGCCGACCGCAGTACCGGATCACCACGGAAACAGGGGAACCCCGCATGGCCACCGCCCGCACCACCCGTACCGTCGTCGCCACGGCCCTCGCCGCCGGCCTCACCGTCACCGCGCTCGCCGCCCCCGCCCTCGCCGCCGGCCCCGCGGCCCCCGCCGCCCCCGCGAAGAAGGAGCACGCGGCCACCCAGGCGGCCCTCCAGGCCGCCGTCGACGCCGGGGTCCCCGGCGCCGTCGCCCAGGCCCGGGTCGACGGCCGCGCGTGGACGGGCACCGCGGGCGAGCGCGGCGGTGCCGACCGCTACCGCGTCGGCTCCATCACCAAGACCTTCGCCGCCACCGTCCTCCTCCAGCTCCAGGCCGAAGGCCGGATCGACCTCGACGACCCGGTCGAGAAGTGGCTCCCCGGCCTCGTCCGCGGCAACGGCCACGACGGCCGGAAGGTCACCGTCCGCCAGCTCCTCAACCACACCAGCGGCATCTACAACGTCACCTCCGACCCCGGCTTCCAGGAGAAGGTCTTCGGCCTCGGCTTCCTGGAGCACCGCTACGACCGGTGGACCCCCCGGCAGCTCGTCGCCCTCGCCATGGACCACGCCCCCGACTTCGCCCCCGGCACCTCCTGGAGCTACTCCAACACCAACTACGTGCTCGCCGGCCTGGTCATCGAGAAGGTCACCGGCCGCCCCTACGGCAAGGCCGTCGAGAACCGGATCATCAAGCCCCTCAAGCTCCGCGCCACCAGCGTCCCCGGCACCGACCCCACCATGCCGAACCCCAGCTCCCCCGCGTACTCCACGCTCTCCGCCGAGCCGGGCGCTCCCGTGCACGAGGTCGGCGAGCTCAGCCCCACCATCGCCTACGCGGCCGGCGAGATCATCTCCGACTCCCGCGATCTCCAGACCTTCTACCGCGCCCTGCTCCAGGGCCGGCTGCTGCCGAAGGACGCCCTGCGGGAGATGACCACGACCATCGCCGTCTCCCCGGAGCTGCCCGGGGCGGGATACGGCCTCGGTCTCATGAAGCAGAAGCTGAGCTGCGGCAAGGAGGTCTGGGGCCACGGCGGCGGCATCCACGGCTCGCTCTCGGAGGCGTACGCCACCCGTGACGGCCGGCACTCCCTCGCCGCCAACATCAACGCCGACTGGACCGGCGACACCCAGGCGATCCTCGAGGGCGAGTTCTGCGGCACCGCTCCGAAGAAGTAGCCGTCACCGGGGCAGGACGACGACGTACGCGGCGGGCTGCCGCTCCGACGCGGCCATCAGCGCCGTACGGACCACGGTGGCCTGCTGGTCCATCGCCTCGCGCAGCTTGCGCGGGGTGAGGTGGACCACCGTGATGCCCAGCCGCTCCAGGTGCTCCCGCTTGCGGGTGTACTCGGACCACAGCGCGTCCTCGTCCTGCCGCGGGGCCCGGGTGTCCAGCTCCACCGCCACCGCCTGGTCCGGCCAGTAGGCGTCCACGCCGCCCAGGTGCGGGCCGCCCGGCAGCCGCAGGTCCACGTTCCACACCGGGTCCGGGAGCGCGAAGTCCCGCACCATCTCGTACAGTCGCTCCTCCGACAGCGCCCGTCCCTCCACGAGGAGCGAGTCCACCGCGTCCACCACGTGCGGTCGGGTCAGCAGTCGCAGACGGCTCAACTCCCGTACGAGTACCGGGGGTTCGCAGTGTCCGCCGCGCACCGCCTCGGTGAGCAGCCGGCGGACGGTCCCGGCGTCGTGCAGCCCCGAGACGGCGTCGGCGAGCGCCCGGGCGACCGGCGCCACCGGCAGCCCGTCCAGCTCCACCGGCTCCGGGGACTCCGGTGCCCGCACCACCCGCACGAAACCGGTCGACCGCAGCCGCCGGGTGCGGCCCACCAGGACGTCGATCCGCTCCAGGGCGGGTGGCGGGGGAGCGGAGGCGAAGCCGTGCAGGGCGAGCGCGGCGAGACCGGTGAGCATCGCGCCCGGCCCGTACAGCGGCGCCTCGCCGTCCCTGCGGGCGTAGAGCAGCGCGGCCCGCAGCCGGTCGTCGCTGGTCGGCGCGCCGGGCTGGAGGAGGAAGACGCCGGGCAGCAGCTGCGTCCAGTCGCCGCCGGTCGCGGCCCGTCCGGCGACCTCGGCGGCGGGCACGCCCATGGCCCTCAACTGGCCGGTGGACGCGAGCCGACGGGTGACGCCCGCGGGGGAGGCGAGGGGGCGGGGGCGGGGGGTGATGGGGGTGTTGTGGTTCATGCCGGGGGTCTTCCGCACCCCGGTCCGGCCCTAACGGCCTGTTACAAGGCGGTGGCCGAACCCGGACAAGCCCGCACTAAAGTACGCGCGTTCGACTGCCGAGAGGGGCCCGTGGCGTCACGGGCCCCTCCCGGCGCGGGCTCAGCCCTCCAGCGCGTCGCACTCCTGCGCCCGCAGCGCCCGCGCCAGGTCGTCGCGGGACTCCAGGACGAGGCGGCGCAGCGCCGGAGCCGCGTCCGCGTGCTCCGCCAGCCAGGCGTCGGTCGCCGCCAGGGTCTCCGGACGGTCCTGGTAGGCCGGGAAGAGGCCCCGCACCACGTCCATGCCGATCTGGATCGACCGCTCGGCCCAGATCCGCTCGATCACCGCGAAGTACTTCTCCGCGTACGGGGCGGTCAGCTCGCGCTGCGAAGGCTGCGCGAAACCGGCGATGACCGCGCCGACCAGCGCGTTCGACAGGGTGTCCGACTCGACGACCTGCGCCCACGCCTGCGCCTTGACGGCCGCCGAGGGCCGGGCGGCGAGCAGCCGCACCTGGTGGCGCTTGCCGCTGGCGGTGTCGTCGCCGGCCAGCTCCTCGCCGATCCGCGCCTCGTCGGCCCGCCCGTGCTCGGCGAGCGGGGAGAGCAGCGCCCAGCGCAGCTCCTGGTCGACGTCGAGGCCGTCGATCCGGGCGGTGCCGGCCAGCAGCCCCTCCAGGAGCTGGAGGTCGGCCTCGGAGGAGGCCGTCGCGGCGAAGAAGCGGGCCCAGGTCAGCTGGTGCTCGCTGCCGGGACCGGCGAGCCGCAGCTCGCGCAGCCCGCCCTCGGCGAGCAGGCGCCCGCCCTCCTCGCGCCACGCGGGGGCCGCGTAGTGGGTGACGGCGGTCCGCGCCCAGGCGTGGACCATCTGCAGGACGCCGATGTCGGTCTCGCGGCCGGCGAAGGCGAGCACGGCGGCGACGAAGTCGCGGGCCGGCATCAGCCCGTCCCGGGTCAGGTTCCACAGCGCCGACCAGCACACCGCGCGGGCCAGCGGGTCGGTGACGGCGCCGAGGTGGTCGCGCAGGGTGTCGAGGGAGCCCTCGTCGAAGCGGACCTTGCAGTAGGTGAGGTCGTCGTCGTTGACGAGGATCAGGTCGGGCCGCTCGCTGCCGGCCAGCCCCTCGACGACCGTGCGGGACCCGGCGACGTCGGTCTCCACGCGCGCGTACCGGACGAGTTCGCCGCCGGACAGCCGGTAGAGGCCGACCGCGATCCGGTGCGGGCGGAGCTCCTCGCCCTCCTGGAGGACGGCGAGCTCGGTGATCCGGCCCTCGGCGTCGTAGGTGACCTCGGGGGCGAGGACGTTGACGCCGGAGGTCTGGAGCCACGACTTCGACCAGGCCCTCATGTCCCGGCCGGAGGTCTCCTCCAGGACGGCGAGCAGGTCGGCGAGGCGGGTGTTGCCGTACGCGTGGCGCTTGAAGTAGCGGCGCGCGCCCTCCAGGAAGGCGTCCCGGCCCACGTAGGCGACCAGCTGCTTGAGGACGGAGGCGCCCTTGGCGTAGGTGATGCCGTCGAAGTTGAGCTTGGCGTCCTCCAGGTCACGGATGTCGGCCGTGATCGGGTGAGTGGAGGGCAGCTGGTCGGCGCGGTAGGCCCACGCCTTGCGGTTGTTGGCGAAGGTGACCCAGCTGTCGGTGAAGCGGGTGGCCTCGGCGAGCGAGAAGGAGCCCATGAAGTCGGCGAAGGACTCCTTCAGCCACAGGTCGTCCCACCAGACCATGGTGACCAGGTCGCCGAACCACATGTGGGCCATCTCGTGCAGGATCGTGTTGGCGCGCCGCTCGTACGCCGCCTGCGTGACCTTGCCCCGGTAGATGTACTCCTCGGTGAAGGTGACCATGCCGGGGTTCTCCATGGCGCCGAGGTTGTACTCGGGCACGAAGGCCTGGTCGTACTTGCCGAAGGGGTAGGGGTAGTCGAAGTTGTCGTGGAAGAAGTCGAAGCCCTGCTTGGTGACGAGGAAGACGTCGTCCGCGTCGAAGTGCTTCGCGAGCCCCTTGCGGCACATCGCGCCGAGCGGGATCTCGACGTCGCCGCGCCGGTAGGTGTCGGTGACGTAGTGGTACGGGCCGGCCACCACGCAGGTGATGTACGTGGAGATCGGCTCGGTCTCGGCGAAGCGCCACACGCCGTCGGCGTCCCGCTCGCCGGCGCCGTTGCTCCACACCGTCCACTCCTCGGGCGCGGTCACCTGGAAGCGGTACGGCGCCTTGAGGTCGGGCTGCTCGAAGTTGGCGTAGACCCGGCGGGCGTCGGCCGGCTCGTACTGGGTGTACAGGTACACCTCGCCGTCCTCGGGGTCGACGAAGCGGTGCATGCCCTCGCCGGTGCGGCTGTACGCGCACTGCGCGTCGACGACCAGGACGTTCTCGTCGGCCAGGCCGTCCAGGGCGATCCGGGCCCCGTCGAAGACGGCCGACGGGTCCAGCGCCCGCCCGTTGAGGGTCACGGAGGTGACCGACGGGGCGACCAGGTCCACGAAGGTCGTGTCGGCGTCGCCCGTACGACGGAAGCGGATCGTCGTCACCGAGCGGAAGGTGCGTACCGCCTCCGTGGACTCGCCGACCGCCGACCGCAGGTCGAGGGCGACCTCGTAGCCGTCGACGGACAGCAGCGCGGCCCGCTCGTGGGCCTCGTCGCGGGACAGGTTCTCACCGGGCACGGTCACTCCTTCGTGGCGTGTTCGAAACAGCACCGATCCTCCCATGCGCACCTTTCACCCGGCGCACGGGAATGCCGACACGGCCCGCCGGTGTTGCGCCAAGTCGGCGCACACCTTCTTTCCACCGTCCCGAGGAGTGACATGTCCGAGAGCAGGACCACCGCAGAGTTCTTCTTCGACCCGCTGTGCCCCTGGGCCTGGATGACCTCCCGCTGGATGCTGGAGGTGGAGAAGGTCCGCCCGGTGGACGTGAGCTGGAAGGTGATGAGCCTCGCGGTGCTGAACGAGGACCGCCTCGACGAGGTCCCCGCCGAGTACCGGGAGATGCTGGAGACCAAGGCCTGGGGCCCGGTCCGGGTCGTCATAGCGGCCCGGGAGCTGCACGGCGACGAGGTCGTCGGAAAGCTCTACACCGCGCTCGGCACTCGCTTCCACAACAACGGCGAGGGCCCCACCCGCGAGGCGATCGCCGCCGCCCTGAAGGACGTCGGCCTCCCCGAGGACCTGGTCGAGTACGCCGACAAGGACACCTACGACACCGAGCTGCGCGCCTCCCACGCGGAGGGCATCGGGAAGGTCGGCCAGGACGTCGGCACCCCGGTGATCGCGGTGCCCGGCCCGGACGGCGACGAGGTCGCCTTCTTCGGCCCGGTCGTCACCCCGACCCCGCGGGGCGAGGCCGCGGCCCGGCTGTGGGACGGCACCCTGCTCGTCGCCTCGACCCCGGGCTTCTACGAGATCAAGCGCACGCGGACGGCGGCGCCGAGCTTCGTCTGACCGGCTGACCGGCTGACCGGCTGAGCGACTGCCCGGCCGGGCGGCCGCGCGGCGACGGAAGAACCCCCGTGATGCACGTCATCACGGGGGTTCTTCTTTCATCCGTCCGCAGGTGAAGGCTGAGAAGACGATCACGAGCAGGACGTGCGGGGGGTCAGAACGAGATCAGCGGAACGCTCGCCTTCGCGGCCTGGTAGCGCTTGTTCACGTCCTGCCAGTTGACGACCTGCCACATGGCGTCGATGAAGTCGACCTTCTGGTTCTTGTACTGGAGGTAGAAGGCGTGCTCCCAGGCGTCGAAGACCAGGACCGGGACCGAGCCCTGGCCGACGTTGCCCTGGTGGTCGTAGACCTGCTCGACGATGAGGCGGCCGCTGATCGGCTCGTAGGCCAGGACGCCCCAGCCGGAGCCCTGGGTGGTCGCCGAGGCCTTGGTCAGCTGCGCCTTGAACTTGGCGAAGGAGCCGAAGGACTCGGTGATCGCGTCGGCGAGCTCGCCCACGCCGTCGGCCGCCAGCGGCTCGCCGCCGCCCTCGCCGCCCTTCGGGCTGGCCATGTTGTTCCAGTAGATGGAGTGGAGGATGTGGCCGGAGAGGTGGAAGGCCAGGTTCTTCTCCAGGCCGTTGACCGAGCCCCACTGGTCCTTGTCGCGCGCCTCCTCCAGCTGCTCCAGGGTGTCGTTCGCACCCTTGACGTAGGCGGCGTGGTGCTTGTCGTGGTGCAGCTCGATGATCTGCGGATTGATCACCGGCTCCAGCGCCGCGTAGTCGTACGGCAGCTCCGGAAGTGTGTAGATCGCCATGTGTGCCGAGCCCTTCGACTGACTGCTTATTGCAACCTATATGCAAGTGCAGGCTAACAGCACCTGCGGAAGAAGTTGATCAGCCCTTGGTCCTAGGCCCGCCGCGCGCCCGACTGCTTCCGCGCGCTCCGCCGAACGGCGCATGCCGCGCTGTCCCCACCCCTTTCAAGATCCATAACGTGCGGGCATGAAGCTCCCCCTGAGACTCGCCGCCACCGGTGTCCTCGTCGCCCTCCTCGCCGGCGCCGCCCAGGCCGCCACCCCCTGGCGCCAGGTCGGCACCGACGCCCGGACCGGCGTCAGCGGCCTCGCCGCCGAAGGCGACGGCACCGCCCTCTTCGTCCACGACAACAAGCGCTCCGGGCAGCCGCGCCTCTCCCGGCTCGGGTACGGCACGGACCCCGTCACCGTCACCCCGCTGGTCTGGGACGGGGCCGAACCCGTCGACCTGGAGGCCGTCGAGGCGATCCCCGGGATGCCGGGGGAGTACCTGGCCGTCGCCGCGCGCGGGATCGTCTACCGCCTGAGGGTCGCCGGAACCACGGCGAAGGTCGTCGAGTACACGCCGCTGCCGGCGATCGGCGCGGGCGACGACTTCGAGAGCTTCGCGCTCGTCGCCCGCGACGGCCGGTTCGCCGCCCTGTGGGCCGACCGCGGCGAGGGCCCCGACCGGCCCGCCACGCTCTACGCCGCCCCGCTGACCTTCGCCGCGTGGGGCGAGCCGAGGTTCGGCGCCGTCACCCGGCGCGCCTTCACCGCCCCCTATCCGGCGGACGCCGGGACGCGGCACGTCTCCGACATCTCCGTGACGGACTCCGGCCGGATCCTGGTGAGTTCGGCGTCGGACGCGGGGGACGACGGCCCCTTCGACTCCGCCGTGACCGACGCCGGGCAGGTCGGCCTCACCGCCACCGGCCGGGTACGCGTCGCCCTCACGGCCCGCCCGGTCCCGCTCGGCACCTTCCCCGGCCACAAGACCGAGGCCGTCGAGTGCCTGCCCGGCACCGGCGAGGCGCTGCTCGGCACGGACGACGAGAACCAGGGGGGCTACGTCCGCACGGTGCCGTACTGCGCCGGCTGACCCGGCCCCCTCTCCCCGTCCGGCCGCCTCTCCCCGTCCGGCGCCCTCTCCCGCCCGTCCCTCCTCGCCCTGCCCCTCCCCGCCCCCGATCCCCTCCCCGTACACGCGCGGACGCCCCGCCGGGCTTGCGGGCCGATGCTGTTGGCGAATTCGGGGGCGCGCGTGACGTCGGCCTTCAAGACCCGGTTGTGGTCTTGAAGGCCGACGTTGTCGTTTGGGGTGGGTGCGGGTGTCGATGCAGCCGAGCGGGCCGGGCGAGATCCCGGCGGAGACAGTGCGGGTGGCGCGGGCGGCGTTCCGGAAAGGGAGCCTGGCGATCCAGGTTCGGGACGAGCTGGGGGTGCTGTTCACCGACGAGCAGTTCGCGGATCTGTTCCCGGCGCGGGGAAAACCCGCCTGGTCGCCGGGCCGGCTGGCACTCGTGCTGGTGTTGCAGTTCGTGGAGGGGCTGACTGACCGGCAGGCCGCGGAGGCGGTGCGGGCGAGGATCGACTTCAAGTACGCGCTCGGGCTCGAACTGGGTGATCCGGGCTTCGATTTCTCGGTCCTGTCGGAGTTCCGGGACCGTCTGATTGAGGCTGAGGCCGGACGCCGGGTTCTGGATGGCATCCTGGCTGCGGCCCGGGAGAAGCGGCTACTCAAGAGCGCGGGCCGGGCCCGCACCGACTCCACGCACGTGCTGTCCGCGGCCCGTGAGCTGTGCTGGCTGGAGAAGGTCGCAGAGACACTGCGGTCAGCATTGAACGCGTTGGCCAAGGCGGCCCCCGACTGGCTGGCTGACATCGCTGAACCGGACTGGTTCAAGCATTACTCGACGAGGGCCGAGGACTCCCGGTTTCCCCAGGCCCGCACGAAGCGGGACGAGGTGGGCCTGCGAATCGGCAGGGACGGGACACGGCTGCTTGAGGCCATCCTCTCATCGGCAGCGCCCGGAGATCTGCGGGATCTGCCTGAGGTCGAGATCCTGCGGCGGATATGGGTTCAGGACTTCCACTTGGTCGACGGCGAGGTGATGCGCCGGGGCCCAAAAGACCGGCCGCCAGGCGCGATGCGCCTGGTCACGCCCTATGACATCGAAGCGCGTGGCAGCATCAAACGCGACACCCTCTGGCACGGTTACAAGGTCCATCTCAGCGAGACTTGCGAGCCCGACGCCCCGAACCTGATCACAAATGTGGTCACCACCGCCGCCACCATCTCCGACGACCGAATGGCGGCAGTCGTCCACGCAGGTTTGGCCGAGCGGGACCTGCTTCCGCGCGAGCACTGGGTCGACACCGGATACGCCAACGCAGCAGCCATGACGGACGCCCGTGATCACGGCGTCGCACTGCACGGACCGCTCAAGTCGGTGACCAGCTCGCAGGCCCGGGCAAGAGCCGCCTACGGCCAGGACGCCTTCACCGTCGACTGGGACAACCAGCGTGTGACCTGCCCCAACGGGCGCACCAGCACCAGCTGGCGGGAAGACCGCTCCCAGCACGGTCTCGCGGTGGTCCGGGCACAGTTCCCCGTGCGTGACTGCCGGCCATGTCCCGTCGTGCACGACTGCGTCCCGGCCCTGAAAACCCGGGGCCGGGCCATCACCTTGCGGCCCCAGCAGGCCCACCAGGAACTCCAGCAGGCCCGCGCCCTCCAGCAGACCGAAGAGTGGAAGGAGCGCTACAAGATCCGCGCCGGGGTCGAAGGCACCTTCTCTCAGGGCGTGAACCGCTGCGGACTTCGCAGATCCCGCTACCGGGGCCTGGCCAAGACCACCCTCCAGCACCAGCTCACCGGCGCCGCGATCAACCTCGCCCGCATCTACGCCCACCTCACCGAAACACCACGCGCTCGCACGCGCACCAGCCACTTCGCAGCACTCGGCCCCGCCGAGCCAATGCTCAGCGGGGCCGAGTAGCGCCACCCCCGAATTAACCAACAGCGTCGGCTTGCGGGCCCGGCGGGGCGTCCGTACGAGGCGGGTGGGGGTCAGGCCTTCCCGGCCGGCGTTCCGGTCGGCGTCGCGGCCGACTTCGCGCGCGACTTCTGGAGCGCGAAGCCGACGGCGGCGAGGCCGAGCGTCAGCGCGCCCGTCGCGTACAGCTGGATCCGGGTGCCCTCCTCGCGGGCCATCAGGTAGAAGATCGCGGCCATGCCGGCCAGCGCCACCCAGGTCAGGTACGGGAAGGCCCACATCCTGACGACCAGCTTCTCCGGCGCTTCGAGCTGGGTGCGGCGGCGCAGCACCAGCTGGGAGGCGGCGATGAAGAACCAGACGACGAGGATGATCGCGCCGATCGTGTTGAGCAGCCAGATGAAGGCCTTGTCCGGCGACCAGTAGCTCAGCAGGACGGCGCCGAAGCCGACGACCGAGGAGAGCAGGACGGCCGGGCGCGGCACGCCGCCGGAGGTGCGGCCGAGCGCCTGCGGGCCCTGGCCGCGGCCGATCAGCGAGCGGGCCATGCGGGAGGCGCCGTAGATGTTGGCGTTCATCGCGGAGAGCAGGGCGATCAGGACGACCACGTTCATGATCTGGCCGGCGGCGGGGATGCCCAGGTGGTCGAGGGTGGCGACGTACGGGCCCTTCTCGACGACCGCCTTGTCGTCCCAGGGGACGAGGGTGACGATGACCGCCATCGAGCCGATGTAGAAGAGCGCGATGCGCCACATCGCCGTACGGACCGCGGAGGCGACGCCCCGCACGGGGTGCTCGGACTCGGCCGCCGCGATGGTGACCGTCTCCAGGCCGCCGTACGCGAAGACGGAGGCGAGCAGGCCGACGATCAGGCCCTCGGAGCCGTTCGGGAAGAAGCCGCCGTCGCCGGTGAGGTTGGCCGTGCCGGGGGCGTCGGTGCCGGGCAGGACGCCGGCGATGGCGAGCACGCCGATGCCGAGGAAGAGGACGATCGCGCCGACCTTCAGCGCGGCGAACCAGAACTCGAACTCGCCGAAGTTCTTCACCGCGGCCAGGTTGGTGCCGCAGAAGACCAGCATGAACAGCGCCACCCAGGCCCACGCGGGGGTGCCCGGGAACCAGCCGGTCATGATGTTGGCCGCGCCGATTCCCTCCAGGCCGACCGCCACGCAGAGCAGGAACCAGAAGGCCCAGCCGGCGGTGAAGCCGGCCCACGGGCCGAACGCGCGCTCGGCGTGGACGGAGAAGGAGCCGGAGGCGGGGTTGGCCGCCGACATCTCGCCGAGCATCCGCATCACCAGCATGACGAGCACGCCGGAGATCGCGTACGCGACGACGATCGAGGGGCCGGCGGCGGCGATGCCGGCGCCGGAGCCGACGAAGAGGCCGGCGCCGATGACGCCACCCAGGGCGATCATCGACAGATGGCGCTGCTTGAGGCCGTGGGAGAGGCCCTCGGCGGGAGCGGCGGTGCCGTCCTCGCGGTCGGCCTGCGCGGGCGCGGTGGTCCGGGACATGGGCAACCCTGTTCATAGGCTGAGACGGGGAGGGAAGCCCACAGTCTGGGTGCCCGTACCGCTCAGAGGGAACGGTTGTCCGCTATACGGTCACCACCTTCACACAAGGTGAAGATTCAGTTCCGTTTCGTCGTGGACATGCGGGTTCCCCGCGACGCGCGCACTTCCCGCAGCCAGGCCACGAGCAGCACCGCGGCGGTCGCCCCCGCCGACCACAGCACCTGCGGCCGCGCCGCGTCGTCGGTCAGCATCAGGACCAGTACCGCGCCCATCGCCGCCAGCGCCGTCCACGTCAGCCACGGGAAGCCCCACATCCGCAGCGTCAGCGTCTCCGGCGCCTCCCGCTCGATCCTGGGCCGCAGCCGCAGCTGCGACACCGCGATGAGCGCCCACACGAAGAGCAGCACGGCGCCGACCGCGTTGAGCATGTAGAGGAAGACGGAGTCCGGCCACTTCAGATTCAGCAGCACCGACACGAAGCCGAAGGCCACCGAGGCGAGCACCGCCCGCCGCGGCACCCCGCCGCCGGAGACCCTGAGCAGCCCCTTCGGCGCCTCGCCGCGCTCGGCCAGCGAGAAGACCATCCGGGAGGAGCCGTACAGGTTGGCGTTGAGCGCCGAGAGCAGCGCCACGAAGACCACCACGTTCATGATCTGCCCCGCGCCCGGCACCCCGATCGCGTCGAGCACGGCCACGTAGGGCGACTCGCCCGGCGTCATCGACGTCCACGGCAGCAGGGTCACGATCACCAGCATCGAGCCCACGTAGAAGAGGAGGATCCGCCACACGGCGCTGCGCACCGCCCGCGCCACGTTCCGCGCCGGGTCCTCCGACTCGGCGGCGGCGATGGTGACGACCTCCAGCCCGCCGAAGGCGAAGAGCACGGCGAGGACCCCGGAGACCACCCCGGACCAGCCGTTCGGCAGGAAGCCGCCCTGGCCCGTCAGGTTCGCGAGCCCCACCGGGTCGGTGTCGGGCAGCCAGCCGACGATCGCCAGCACGCCGAGGACCAGGAAGAGCACGATCGCGCCGACCTTCAGCGCCGCGAACCAGAACTCGAACTCGCCGAAGTTCTTCACCGCCGCCAGGTTGGCGAGGGTGAACACGACCATGAAGAGCAGCACCCAGCCCCACTGCGGCACCCCGGGCACCCAGCCGTGCGCGATCCGCGCCGCGCCCGTCGCCTCCACGGCGAGGACGACCACGAGCAGGAACCAGTACAGCCAGCCCACCGAGAACCCGGCCCAGCGGCCCAGCGCCCGCTCCGCGTGCACCGAGAAGGCGCCGGACGCCGGCATCGCCGCCGACATCTCGCCCAGCATCCGCATGACCAGCATCGCGAGCGCGCCCGCGATCAGGTACGAGACCACGATGCCCGGTCCGGCGACCGCGATGCCCGCGCCCGAGCCGACGAAGAGGCCGGCGCCGATGACCCCGCCGAGCCCGAGCATCGTCAGGTGACGCTGCTTCAGGCCGTGGGAGAGCGGCTCCGGTTCGGTGAGGGGGGTGGGCGGTGCTGCGTCGCGCATGGTGGGGGCTCGCGCTCTGGGAGAAGTGGCACATGAGGAAGGGGCTTTATGGAGACCCCACAGTCTCTCCGTTGACCGGCCCTTGACGCAAAAGGGACTAGATATGGCCATCCCCCAGTGACAAGCGTCACGTGGCGCCCGGCGTCGTCACCGTCCTTTGTCGGAACCCCATGAAGCCCGAGCCCGAGGCTTTGTCGGCGGCTGACGGTGATCGGGCGTTCACTCCTGGCATAGCGTCAACCTGTCCTGACCCCCTCACCCCCGCGGAGTACCGATGAGCACCGCCGTCGCCCCCGTCCGTACCCTCCGTACGGGCACCGTCCTGGCCGACCTCCTCCCGGCGAGCCGCGCCCGCGACATCGCCCTCGTCGTCGGCGGCGCCGCCCTCACCGGCCTGGCCGCGCAGCTCGCCGTCCCGGTCCCCGGCTCGCCGGTCCCGGTCTCCGGCCAGACCTTCGCCGCCCTGCTCGTGGGCACCGCCCTCGGCGCCCGCCGCGGCTTCCTCGCCCTCGCCCTGTACGCGGTCGCCGGCATGGCGGGCGTCCCGTGGTTCGCGCAGGCCACCTCCGGCTACGGCATGCCGTCCTTCGGCTACATCCTCGGCATGCTCCTCGCCTCGACCGTCGTCGGCGCCCTCGCCCGCCGCGGCGCCGACCGCTCGGTCCTGCGCACCGCCGGCACCATGGTCCTCGGCTCCGCGGTCATCTACGCGGTCGGCGTGCCCTACCTGGCCCTCGCCACCGGCATGACCCTCGGCCAGGCGGTCGCCGCCGGACTGACGCCCTTCCTCGTCGGCGACGCCCTCAAGGCGGCCCTCGCCATGGGCGCCCTCCCGGCCGCCTGGAAGCTGGCCGGCCGCAAGGGCTGACCCGCGACGGCGGATACGGGAAAGGGCCCGCGGCTCCTCCCGG
>NZ_JBHTST010000148.1:0-20485 GCF_042794995.1 Streptomyces sp. NPDC056503 | reverse complement strand
GTCCAGTGGTCCCCCCCCCCGCGGGGGGCCCGCCGGGCGGAAATCGCCGTGCGGCCCCCTGGACCTGCGGAGGAGCGGGTCGTCAGCCCTTGCGGGTCTGGACCTCCTGGGTCAGGACCGGGACGACGTCGAAGAGGTCGCCCACCACGCCGTAGTCGACGAGGTCGAAGATCGGCGCCTCGGCGTCCTTGTTGATGGCGACGATGGTCTTCGAGGTCTGCATGCCGGCGCGGTGCTGGATCGCGCCGGAGATGCCCGCCGCGATGTACAGCTGCGGGGAGACCGACTTGCCGGTCTGGCCGACCTGGTTGGAGTGCGGGTACCAGCCGGCGTCGACGGCGGCGCGGGAGGCGCCGACGGCCGCGCCGAGCGAGTCGGCGAGGGCCTCGATGACCGAGAAGTTCTCGGCACCGTTGACACCACGGCCACCGGAGACCACGATCGCGGCCTCGGTCAGCTCCGGGCGGCCGGTCGACTCGCGCGCGGTGCGGGCGGTCACCTTGGTGCCGCGGGCCTTCTCCGAGAAGGAGACGGCCAGGGCCTCGACGGCGCCGGCGGCCGGGGCGGCCTCGACGGGGGCCGAGTTCGGCTTGACCGTGATGACCGGGGTGCCCTTGGAGACGCGGGACTTGGTGGTGAAGGAGGCGGCGAACGCGGACTGCGTCGCGACCGGGCCCTCGTCACCGGCCTCCAGGTCCACGGCGTCGGTGATGATGCCGGAGCCGATGCGGACCGCGAGGCGGGCCGCGATCTCCTTGTTCTCGGCGGAGGACGGGACGAGCACGGCGGCCGGGGAGACGGCGTCGTACGCGGCCTGGAGGGCGTCGACCTTGGGGACGACGAGGTACTCGGCGAACTCGGGGGCGTCGGCCGTGAGGACCTTCACCGCGCCGTGCTCGGCGAGCGCGGTGGCGGTGTCGGCGGCGCCGTTGCCGAGGGCGACCGCGACCGGCTCGCCGATGCGGCGGGCGAGGGTCAGCAGCTCCAGCGTGGGCTTGCGGACGGCTCCGTCGACGTGGTCGACGTAGACGAGGATCTCAGCCATGGGACTTCCATCTCCTGCGAACGAAAAGGGGGCGGTCTGAGCGGCTCGCGGGAGCCTTAGATGAACTTCTGGCTCGCGAGGTACTCGGCGAGCTGCTTGCCGCCCTCGCCCTCGTCCTTGACGATGGTGCCCGCGGTGCGCGCCGGACGCTCGTCGGCGGAGTCGACGGCGGTCCAGGAGCCGGCCAGGCCGACCTCGTCCTCGTCGATGTCCAGGTCGTCGAGCTCCAGCTCCTCGACCGGCTTCTTCTTGGCGGCCATGATGCCCTTGAAGGACGGGTAGCGCGCCTCGCCCGACTGGTCCGTCACGGAGACGACGGCCGGGAGGGAGGCCTCCAGCTGCTCGGAGGCGGTGTCGCCGTCACGGCGGCCGGTGACGGTGCCGCCCTCGACCTTGACCTCGGAGAGCAGGGTGACCTGCGGGACGCCCAGGCGCTCGGCCAGGATCGCCGGGAGGACGCCCATGGTGCCGTCGGTGGAGGCCATGCCGGCGATGACCAGGTCGTAGCCGGTCTTCTCGATCGCCTTGGCGAGCACCAGCGAGGTGGCCATGACGTCGGAGCCGTGCACGCCCTCGTCGTCGACGTGGACGGCCTTGTCGGCGCCCATCGACAGCGCCTTGCGCAGCGCGTCGCGCGCGTCCTCGGGGCCGACGGTGAGGACGGTCACCTCGGCGTCGTCCGCCTCCTCGGCGATCTGCAGCGCCTGCTCGACCGCGTACTCGTCGAGCTCCGACAGGAGACCGTCGACGTCCTCGCGGTCGACCGTCAGGTCGTCGGCGAACTTCCGGTCGCCAGTGGCGTCCGGCACGTACTTCACACAGACAACGATCCTCAAGCTCACGCCGGCTCTCCTACTGCATCGTCATAACTGGGCTGCCTTGTTGCTCGCAGCATAGGCGCCTGAAGGGCGGGTTTCCGGTCGGGGCGCCGGACGCCCCGAACCAGATATTACTCGTCAGTACACCCAGTTCGTGACCATTAAGCAAGCGCTCAGCAATGTGATCTGCCCAACGCGCGGAAGGCGGCCGCCACGGGAACTCTCAGTCGCGCAGGGCGTTGAAGCGCCCGTGGTGGTAGAGCAGCGGGCGACCCGCGCCGTCGGGGTCCCCCGCGACGGCCTGGGCTATCACGATCCGGTGGTCGCCGGCGGGCACCCGGGCCACCACCCGGCAGACCAGCCAGGCCAGCACCCCGTCGAGGACGGGCACGCCCTCGGGCCCCCGGCTCCAGCGGGTCGGCTCGGCGAAGCGGTCCGCGCCGCTGCGCGCGAAGGTGGCCGCGAGGTCCTCCTGGTGCTCGCCGAGCACGTGCACGCCGATGTGCTCGGCCTCGGCGAGCACGGGCCAGCTGGAGGAGCCGGTGCCCACGCCGAAGGAGATCAGCGGCGGGTCGGCGGCGACGGAGTTGAGCGAGGTGGCGGTGAAGCCGACGGGGCGCTCCCCGTGGGCGGTGATCACGGCGACGCCGGCGGCGTGGCGGCGGAAGACGGAGCGCAGCAGGTCGGGCGAGGCGGAGTGGGTGGCGCCGATCGTCTGAACGGTACGGAGCTCGGGCGAAACCGTCATGGAGTTGTCCTTCGTACGGGGCGGCGTGGAGCGGGGTCCGGGGGCGTCAGAGGCCCGGACAGCGCGCGCTCGCGTGGCGGCCCAGGTCCACGTGGGCCCGGCCGTAGAGAAGGAGGTCACCGGTCACTCCGTCAGGGTGACGACGGGTGACGGCCCAGGTCAAGTGCGTACCGCGATGTGGGAGATGTGTCACCGCGTCAGAAGCCCGGGCCCCGCCCGGCCCACACCGGGCACCCCGACCGCCGGGCGCGCCGAGCGCCGCCCGGCCCCCGCCTCGCGACACCGCCCGGCTCACAGTGCGTGACCGAGGGCGGCGATCACGTCCGCCCTGCGGGGCTGCCCCGCGGCCCGGCGGACGATCCGGCCGGCCGCGTCGAGGACGAGGACGGTGGGCGTACGGGTCACCCCGAGGTCGCGCACGAGAGCGAGGTGCTCCTCGGCGTCGATCTCCACGTGCGCCACGCCCGGCACCATGGCCGCCACCTCGTCGAGCACCCGGCGGGTCGCCCGGCAGGGCTGACAGAAGGCGCTGGAGAACTGGACGAGGGTCGCGCGCTCCCCCAGTTCCGCGCCGCCGAGGCGCTCCGGCCCGAGCCTCCGCGTCGTGTCCACCGTCATCCTTCCCCGCCGTTTCCGCGTCCTTCTCCCCGTGCAGCGTCGCACGGCACCGTCGGATTCCCGCCACGACCACCGCGAGTGACGAGAATCTCCCTGTACGAAGCCGCCTGGACTGGTCACGGCGGCCCACATGGGGCACGATCTGCCCAAAGCCGAAAACCTACGGCCGCGTAACTTCGCCGGGAGAGCCCTCCCAACAGGCATGGACGAAGGGGTACCTCTCCCATGGCAGAACTCGTGTACCGACCGGTGGTCGGCGCCGCGCTCACCATGTTCAAGGCGCTCGACCTCAAGATCGACACACAGGGTTCGGAGCACATCCCGCGGACCGGCGGCGCCGTCCTGGTCAGCAATCACATCAGCTACCTGGACTTCATCTTCGACGGCCTGGCCGCGCTGCCGCAGAAGCGCCTGGTGCGCTTCATGGCGAAGGAGTCGGTCTTCCGTCACAAGGTCTCCGGGCCGCTGATGCGGGCGATGAAGCACATCCCCGTGGACCGCTCCCAGGGCGAACACGCGTACAAGCACGCCCTGGAGGCGCTGCGGGCCGGCGAGATCGTCGGCGTCTTCCCCGAGGCGACCATCTCGGAGTCGTTCACGCTGAAGAGCTTCAAGTCGGGCGCGGCCCGGCTCGCCCAGGAGGCCGGGGTTCCGCTGATCCCCATGGCCCTGTGGGGGACGCAGCGGATCTGGACGAAGGGCCGTCCGCGGAACTTCAAGCGGGCGCACATCCCGGTGACGATCCGGGTCGGCGAGCCGCTGGAGGCCCCCGCCGACCAGTACGCGGGCGCCATCACGCGCCGGCTGCGCGAGCGGGTCCAGGAGCTCCTGGAGGCCGCGCAGCGCGCCTACCCGGTGCGCCCGAAGGACGCCGCGGACACCTGGTGGATCCCCGCGCACCTGGGCGGCACGGCGCCGACCCCGGAGCAGCTGAAGGCCGCCGGGAAGTAGTCCCGGCCCCGCCTGCCCGGGACCGCCTGCCCGGGACCGCCTGCCCGGGACCGCCCGGGACCGCCCGGGACCGCCCGCCCAAGGCCGGCCCGCCCGGGGCCGCCGGCGGTGAGCGCCGGGGCCTGGTCGCCGCTCCCCGCCGCCGGGGTCACAGGGCCGTGGGGAGGATCCGCCACAGATGGGGCCGGTCGGCCGCGACCCGGAGCGCGCGGAGCACCACCGGATGGGGTTCGGCGTAGAGCACGGGGTAGTCCACTTCACCGGCCTCCGGGCGTACGGCCCAGGCCAGCCGCTCCTCACCGACCGAGAACTGGGCGTCCACACCGGGCGGGGCGTTTCCGCGCACGTCCTGCCGGGCCCACCGCTCCTCCCCCGGCAGCAGCACGGCGACCAGTCCGTGGATCACCGGGTGGGAACCGTCCTCCTCGGCGAGCCGCTGGTAGCAGAGGGCGGCGGGGATGGCGCGGGCCCGCAGCAGCGCGGCGTACGCGGTCGACTTCGCGTAGCAGATGCCGGTGCCGAGCCCGAGGACGTCGGAGGCGCGCCAGGTGACGCGCGGGTCGCCGGAGTCCTGGGAGTGCGGGATGGCGTCGCGGACGAACTCGTAGGCCGCCTTGGCGTATGCGTATGCGTCCGAGTGCGTGGCGGACAGCCGCTCCGCCGTGGCGCGGACCAGCGGGTGATCGTGGTCGACGGCCTCGCCGACGGCCAGGTAGGCGCCGATGTCCGGGTTCTGCTGCGTCAGCTCCATACGGCCCGAGCATAGGAATGCGGCCGAGTGGAGTCAATCCTTTTCCACTCGACCGCATATCTATTCACGTATGGCTAGCGGGCCAGCTCTTCCTTCAGGGCCTGGAGGAAGGCGTCGACGTCGTCCTCCGTGGTGTCGAAGGAGCACATCCAGCGCACGTCGCCGGCCTGCTCGTCCCAGAAGTAGAAACGGAAGCGCCGCTGGAGCCGGCGGCTGACCTCCTGCGGGAGGCGCGCGAAGACCGCGTTGGCCTGCACCGGGTAGAGGATCTCCACCCCGTCCAGGGCGCGCACGCCGTCCGCCAGGCGGCGGGCCATCGCGTTGGCGTGCCGGGCGTTGCGCAGCCACAGGTCCTTGGCGAGCAGCGCCTCCAGCTGCACCGACAGGAAGCGCATCTTCGACGCGAGCTGCATGGACAGCTTGCGCAGGTGCTTCATGTGGCTGACCGCGTCCGGGTTGAGGACGATCACGGCCTCGCCGAAGAGCATGCCGTTCTTGGTGCCGCCGTACGAGACGACGTCGACGCCCACCGCGTTGGTGAAGGCGCGCATCGGCACGTCGAGGGAGGCGGCCGCGTTGGCTATCCGGGCGCCGTCGAGGTGCACCTTCATGCCCTTGGAGTGGGCGTGCTCGACGATGGCGCGGATCTCGTCCACGGTGTAGACGGTGCCCAGCTCGGTGTTCTGGGTGATCGAGACGACCTGGGGCATCGCCCGGTGCTCGTCCTCCCAGCCCCAGGCCTGCCGGTCGATCAGCTCGGGGGTGAGCTTGCCGTCCGGGGTGGGCACGGTGAGCAGCTTGAGGCCGCCCATGCGCTCCGGCGCGCCGCCCTCGTCCACGTTGATGTGGGCGGACTCGGCGCAGATCACGGCGCCCCAGCGGTCGGTGAGCGCCTGGAGGGCGGTCACGTTCGACCCGGTGCCGTTGAAGACCGGGAAGGCCTCCGCGAGCGGGCCGAAGTGGCTGTGCACGATCCGCTGGAGGTGGTCGGTGTACTCGTCCTCGCCGTAGGCGACCTGGTGGCCGTCGTTGGCGAGGGCGATCGCGGCGAGGATCTCGGGGTGGACGCCGGCGTAGTTGTCGCTCGCGAAGCCCCGGACCGACGGGTCGTGGTGACGACGGGCGTCGGTCCGGTGTCCGAGGGCGGCGGTCACGGTGCGGGGGTCAGCCACAGGCGCTGTCCATTCACTTCCTGGGCGGGCCGGTCCCACAGGCCGGCGATCTCGTCGGCCAGGTCCTTCACGTCGGTGAAGCCCGCGAACTTCGCGTTGGGGCGTTCGGCGCGCATGGCGTCGTGCACCAATGCCTTGATCACCAGGATGGCAGCCGCGGCCTGGGGGCCTTCCTCGCCCCCCAGCTTGCGGAAGGAGTCCGCCATGGCCAGGGTCCAGGCCTCGGCGGCGGCCTTGCCGGCGTTGTACGCGGCGTTGTTGGCCTGCGGCTTGTGGGCGCCGACCTGGCTGATCAGCGCGTAGCGGCCGCGGCCGCCGCTGCGGAGCAGGGCGTCGTGGAAGGCGAGCGAGGTGTGCTGGACCGTGCGGATCAGGAGCTTCTCCAGGAAGTCCCAGTCCTTGAGGTCGGTCTCGGTGAAGGAGGAGCTGCCGCGCCAGCCGCCCACGAGGTGGACGACGCCGTCGACGCGCCCGAACTCCTTCTCCGTCTTGTCCGCCCACGCGCGCGTGGCGGCCAGGTCGAGGAGGTCCACGGTCTCGCCGACGACCTTGGCGCCGTGGGTCCCGCGGGCTGCCTCGACCGCCTCGGCGAGGCGGGCCGGGTCGGCGTCGGCGGCGACCACGGTCGCACCGGCGCCGGCGAGGCGGATCAGGGCCGCCCGGCCGGCGGGGCCGGCCGCGCCGGCCACCGCGATGACGGCCCCGTCGAGGGGTCCGCCGTTCGATTCGGCGTTCATGGGTGCCGCCTCCTCCGTGTCCTGGCGGGCAGCGCTCACGCGGCGACCCGCTCGGTGCCCGTGACGTCCGCGGCCGTGATGCCCTTGGTGTCGGCGATCACGCCCTTCAGCTTCTTGGCGAGGGCCTCGAAGAACATGCTGAGGGGAAACTCGTCGGGAAGCACGTCGTCGACGAGCTTGCGCGGCGGGAGGGTGAGGTCGAGGGCGTCGGGACCCTTGGCCCACTTGGAGCCCGGGTGCGGGGCGAGGTAGCCGGAGACGAACTCGTACGCCTTGAACCAGTGGACCAGCTTCGGGCGGTCGATGCCGTCGCGGTAGAGGGTCTCGATGTCGGAGCAGAGGCGGTTGGTGACCTCGGGGGCGCGCTCCCAGTCGATGGTGAGGACGTTGTCCGTCCAGCGCACCACGTCGTTCTTGTGGAGGTACGCGAAGAGGAGCTGGCCGCCCAGACCGTCGTAGTTGCGGTTGCGGTCGCCGGTGAGCGGGAAGCGGAACATCCGGTCGAAGAGGACGGCGTACTGCACGTCACGCCCGTGCGCGTTGCCCTCGCCCTCCAGCTTCACGGCCTCCTTGAAGGCGGTGAGGTCGCAGCGGAGCTCCTCCAGGCCGTACATCCAGAACGGCTGGCGCTGCTTGATCATGAAGGGGTCGAAGGGCAGGTCGCCGCGGCTGTGGGCGCGGTCGTGGACCAGGTCCCAGAGGGCGAAGGCCTGCTCGCAGCGGGTCTGGTCGCCGAGCATGGTGGCGATGTCCTCGGGGAGCGTCACGCCGAGGGTGTCGACGGCGGCCTCGGTGACCTTGCGGAAGCGGGCGGCCTCGCGGTCGCAGAAGATGCCGCCCCAGGTGAAGCGCTCGGGCACCTCGCGGACGGCGACGGTCTCCGGGAAGAGGACGGCCGAGTTGGTGTCGTACCCGGCGGTGAAGTCCTCGAAGGTGATGCCGCAGAAGGCGGGGTTGTCGTACCGGGTGCGCTCCAGCTCGGAGAGCCACTCGGGCCAGACCATGCGGAGCACGACGGCCTCGAAGTTGCGGTCCGGGTTGCCGTTCTGCGTGTACATCGGGAAGAGCACGAGGTGCTGGAGCCCGTCCGCGCGGCCGGCGGCCGGGTGGAAGGTCAGCAGCGAGTCCAGGAAGTCCGGGACGCCGAAGCCGCCCTCGGACCACTTGCGCAGGTCGGCGACGAGGGCGCGGTGGTACTCGGCGTCGTGCGGCACGAGCGGGGAGAGCTGCTCGACGGAGGCCACCAGCCGGTCGACGGTCAGCTCGACGAGGGAGCGCGCGGGAGCGCCCTCGGCCTCGAAGTCCACGGATCCGTCGGCACGCTGCCAGACACGGATCTCCTCCACGGCGTTCTTGAGCTCCGGCCAGGCAGGGTGGTCGATGACGCGTGCGGTGGCTATCCCCTCACCGGTCACGTCCTGCACAAGAATTTCCGTCATTCCTCTTCCTCCACAGGAGAACCTCGCGTAAAGGAACCGTAACCACGCATGGCTCATCCCCGCAAGGGGAGCAAGAGAAATTCTCCCGTTGGACACCCACCCGACCGCATTTTTTCCTGTCGGCCGGGGGGTGAACGCGTGCTTCCGCCGAAAGGATCAGACCAGGGACTTCACCAGGAGCTCGAAGCGGAGGTCGTCGCGCCGGGGCACGCCGAAGCGCTCGTCGCCGTACGGGAAGGGGCTCGTCTCACCGGTGCGCCGGTAGCCGCGCCGCTCGTACCAGGCGATCAGCTCCTCACGGGCGGTGATCACCGTCATGTGCATCTCGCGGGCGTCCCACAGCTCGCGCACCCGCCGCTCGGCCTCCGCGATGATCCGCTTGCCGAGGCCGGCGCCCTGGAGCTCGGGACGGACCGCGAACATGCCGAAGTACGCGGCCGCGCCGCGGTGCTCCAGCTGGCAGCAGGCGACCGTCGCCCCGTCCCGCTCCACGAGCAGCAGGACGCTGCCGGGAGCGGTGATCACGGCGGCCACGCCCTCCGGGTCGGTCCGCTGCCCGTCGAGGAGGTCCGCCTCCGTCGTCCAGCCGCCCCGGCTCGCGTCGCCCCGGTAGGCCGACTGGACCAGCGGCACCACGACGGGGACGTCGTCGAGCACCGCCCGCCGGAAGGTGACGGTGCCGGGCTCCTGGCTCTCGGTGATGTCGGGAACGGGCGTGGCGGTGTCCATCGTGCGGGGGCTCCCCTCGGGCGCTGTGACCGGCGTACGCGGCCGTCCCGAGCCTAACGCGCGCCACCGCACTCCCCTTTCGTACGCCTGTGCGCGCCCGTGCGCCCGCGTGCGCGCGCCCGGCGGCGGGCAGTCCCTCCCCGGGGGCACGAGTCGAGGGGGAGGTGTGCCGTGCACGGACCGGCCCTGTCGGGGTGGCTGCTCGTCGCGCTCTGCGCGGCCGTCGGAGCGTACTGCCTGCTGCGGATGCGGGCCTGCGTCGGCGAGGAGCGCCGCGCCGCGCGCGCGGAGGCGGTGATGGGCTTCGGCATGGCGGCGATGGCGCTGCCGCCCGTCGTGCTCACCCCGCCCTCCTGGAGCTGGGCGGCGTACGCGGCGCTCTTCGGCGCGGCGACGGTGGCGGACCTCCTCGCGGCGCGCCGCGACGGGCACCGGCTGCACCACGCGGTCGGCTCGCTCGCCATGGTCTACATGGCGCTCACGATGGCCCCCTCGGCGGCGACCGGCGCACAGGGGGTGCACACGGCGCACGGCGCGGGCGCGGCCACGGCGGCGACCGTGGCCGGGGGCGTACCCCTGCTCACCGGCGGACTGCTCCTCTACTACACGGTGTACGTGCTCCGCTCCGGCGCCCGGCTCGTCCCGGTCGCCCCGCACGCGCGCGTGGCGGGACCGGTCGGCGGAGGGCCCGCGTGGGCGACCCGGCCGGAGCTGACCCTCGCGTGCCGGCTGTCGATGGGGCTGGCCACCCTGGCGATGCTGTGCACGCTCTGAGTCCCTTGCCCCTCACGGGCGTTCGGGTTCGCGGCCGCCGAAACCGTGGCGTACGTCACTTGCCCGGTGAGGCCATACCCCCGGGGAGCACCCCCCTCATAGGCTGACGCCATGTGGGTCTCCCTCGCGTTGCTCCTGCTCGGCGTCCTGACCGCGCTCACCGCACCCCGGCTGCTCGCCCGGGCCGACTGGGTGGAGCGAGAACCGGTCGTGGCGCTGTGGGTCTGGCAGTGCGTGGTGGCCGCGGTCCTGGTCAGTTTCGCGCTCTCCATGACCTTCAGCGCGGCCGCCGCCTGGCAGGCCGTGCGCGGACAGGTCTTCGCGCCCGCGCCGCGCGCGGTGCTCGACGCGTACGAACTCTCCACCGACGGCGGCCCCTGGTCCGCGGTGCTCGCCGTGGTCCTCGCGGCCGGCGGGCTCTGGACCGGCGCCATGCTCGGACGGGAGATCGGGCTGGCCCGCGCCCGCCGCCGCAAGCGCCGCGACGACCTGCTGGTCCGCGCCCCCCGGCTGCCCGGGGAGGAGGAGACGGAGGGCGGGCGGCTCGTCGTCCTGGAGGGCGAGCGCCCCGACGCCTGGTGGCTGCCCGGCACCACCCCGCGGCTCGTCGTCACCACCGCCGCGCTGCGCCGGCTGAAGGGCCGCCAGCTCGACGCCCTCCTCGCCCACGAGCAGGGCCACGCCCGGGCCCGGCACGACTGGCTGCTCCACTGCTCCGGCGCGCTCGCCTCCGGCTTCCCCGGCGTCCCGGTCTTCACCGCCTTCCGCGAGGAGATGCACCGGCTGGTCGAACTGGCCGCGGACGACGTGGCCTCGCGCCGCTTCGGCCGGCTCACGGTCGCGCTCGCCCTGGTGGAACTGAACGAGGAGCGGGGGGTGTTCGCCGCCCCGCCCGGCACCGGCATCGAGGCCGGCCTCCCGCAGCGCGTCGACCGGCTGCTCGCCGCCGCGCCCCGGCTGCCCGCCGGCCACCGGCTGCGCCTGACGGCCACCGCGGCGCTCGTCCCGGTCGTCCCGGTGCTCGTCGCCTTCTTCCCGGGCCTGGCCGCGCTGGGCTGAGGCGTCGGCGGTGGCGGTCAGGGGCGCACCGGCCCGCGCGCGGACCGGTGTTGCGCGGGGCGGTGCGGGGCGGCCGGTCCGGCAGGATCGGGGAATGCGTTATTCCGCCGTGGTCTCCGGGATCCTCGCCCTGCTGTTGCTCGTACTCGTGGTGGTCGGCTGGCCACCGCTGCTCTCCTTCGACCGCTCGGTCGACGAGGCCCTGCACCGCAGCGCCCTCGCGCACCCCGGCCTCACCCGTCTCAACCGGGTGCTGAGCGACTGGGTGTGGGACCCGTGGACGCTGCGGGCGCTGGCCTTCGCCGTCGCGCTGGTCCTCCCCCGGTACGGGCACCGCCGCCTGGCGCTGTGGGTGGCCGGGACCGTACTGGCGGCGCTCGGGGTGCAGCAGGCGGTGAAGGCGCTGGTCGGCCGGGAGCGGCCGGTCTGGCGGGACCCGGTGGACTCCGCGTCGTTCGCCGCCTTCCCCTCGGGCCACGCCATGACGGCCGCCGTGGTCTGCGGACTGCTGCTCTGGGTGTTCGCGGTGGTCGGGCGGGAGCCGTGGCGCGGCTGGGGCACCGCGGCCGGTCTCGCGGTGGTGTCGGTGCTCGGGGTCGGCTGGACCCGGATCTACCTCGGGGTGCACTGGCCCTCGGACGTGCTGGCCGGCTGGCTGATGGGCTGGTGCTGTGTGGCCGTCGCCGTCGTGGCGTACCGCCGGGGCGACGGCGCCCGGCCGCTTCCGGCGCCGCCGCGCGACCACGAAGGGGAAGGGACATGACGAGGCCGCCCGTCCTGGACGATCCCCCGTGTCGCCCAGGAAAGGCGGCCTCCCCGCCGTCACGCCACGAGGGCGGGGCGACGAGCCGCGCTGAGTATATTGGCTGCGAGCCAGTCAACGCAGGAGCCCAGCATGACGCCGCGTAGCCCATCGGTCAACGAAGAGCTTCGCCGACGCTCGCGGGAGCGGATCCTGGCGGCCACCGTGGAGCTCGTCGGGCGGCACGGATACGAGGCGACCACCCTCGGGGACATCGCCCGGGAGGCCGGGGTCGCACGCGGTCTGGTCTCGTACTACTTCCCCGGCAAGCGCCAGTTGCTCCAGTCGGCGGTGCACCGGCTGATGCACCTCACGCTCGCCGAGGCGCTGGAACGCGAACCGCGGAGCGAGGACGGCGCGGAGCGGCTCGCCCGGGCGATCGACGCCGTCCTGGGGCTCGCGGTGGACCGGCCGACGCTGATGCGGACGCACATGGCGGGCATCCTCCAGGCCGAGGGGTTCGTGCGCTGCGAGGAGCAGCAGCAGCTCGCCCTCCTGCTGCGGGACACGGTGGAGCGGTACGGCTCCGCCGACGTGGACCGGGACTATCCGCTGCTGCGGGCGCTGCTGATGGGCGCGGTGGTGGCGGTGCTGCTGCCGGGGGCGCCGATGCCGATGGCGCGGCTGCGCGCGGAGCTGTTCCACCGGTACGGGCTGGCGTGGGAGAGCGGCATGCCGCCGGACGGTGGGCCGCCCGACGGCGTGCTCTGACGCTTCCGGGGTCAGTTCCGGTCGTCGTCGAAGTCCTCGAAGTAGTCCGGCTGGGTCTGGACGTTGAGCTCGTCCATCCGGATCCGCTTCGCGGGGTCGGTACGCCGGTCGACGATCTTCAGGACGTCGAGGCCCCGGGCGATCTCGTTCGAGTAGACGTGGCCGTTGTAGTAGTACGCGGACCAGGAGCCGCCCGTGGTGAGCGCGGTGTCGGAGACCGGGCCGCGGTCGAAGTAGCCGATCTCCTTCGGGTGCGCGGAGTCGGTGAAGTCCCAGACGGAGACGCCGCCCTGGTACCAGGCCTGGACCATGAGGTCCTTGCCCTTGACCGGGATCAGCGAGCCGTTGTGCGCGACGCAGTTCTCGGTGTCGGCCTGGTGGCGCGGGATCTTGTAGTAGCTGCGGAAGACCAGCTTGCGCTTGTCGCCCTTGCCGACGACGTCGTAGACGCCGTTGGCGCCGCGGTCGGGTCCGACGACGGCGTTGCAGGTGGCGCCGCCACCGCCGCCGAGCTCGTCGGTGAAGACGACCTTGTTCGCCTTCTGGTTGAAGGTCGCGGAGTGCCAGAAGGCGAAGTTCACGTTGTCCTGGACCCGGTCGATCACCCGGGGGTGCTCGGGGTCGGCGACGTCGAAGAGGATGCCGTCGCCCATGCAGGCGCCGGCGGCGAGGTCCTTGCCGGGCAGCACGGTGATGTCGTGGCAGCCGGTGGTCTTGGAGACGCCCGGGTTGGTGGGTCCGCCGGGGTTGCCGCCGCCGTCGGGGCCCTCGCCGGGGAAGAGGACGGGGAAGCCGACGACGCGGGCCTGCTCGGGGGCCTTGCGGGGCACCTTGACGACCGAGATGCCGTCGTGCGGCGGCCGGCAGTCGGGGAAGGCGGCGTTGGGCGAGTAGGAGGAGACGTAGACGTACACGTCCTTGCGCTGCGGCAGGATCGTGTGGGTGTGGGAGCCGCAGGCGGTCTCGACGGAGGCGACGTACCTCGGGTTGGCGATGTCGCTGATGTCGAAGATCTTCATGCCCTCCCAGGACTCCTTGACCGAGGCCGGCTGCGTCGTGCTGGCGCACGAGTCGTCGCTCCGGGAGGAGTCGGTGGAGAGGAAGAGGAGGTCCCCGGAGACCGAGACGTCGTTCTGGGAGCCGGGGCAGAGGACCTGGGCGACGGTCCTGGGGGCCTTCGGGTCGCTGATGTCGAAGATCCGGAAGCCGTCGTAGTTCCCGGCGAAGGCGTACCTGCCCTGGAAGGCCAGGTCGGTGTTGAGGCTCTTGAGGGCGTCCTTGGGGACGTTCGCCAGGTGTTGGATGTTGTCGCTTCGGACGATCTCGTCGACGCCGGGTATCTCGCCGCTCCGGATGGCGGACCGCGCGTCGGCCGCCTGCGCCGCCGGGACCGGCGCCTGGACCGGGGCGTCGCCGGGGTCGGGGGTGGCGGCGGCGGTTCCGGTGGCGAGCAGGGCGGCCAGCAGGCCGGCGGCGGCGGTGGCCGCGCCGAGGCGTCTGATCCGGGACCGCGGACTGTGCGGGGTATGCAACGAAGTCACTCCGTCCTCCTGTTTTCCGTTCAATGCTGAACGGTGCTGGACCCCGGCAGTATGTTCCTTGGCGTGCACATCCCAACAGATGGCAACACAGATGTAATGAAGGATCCCGGGCGACTCCCCCGCAAGAACTGTCAGGATCGGCCCCCGTACCCACAAATCCCGCTGGAGGCACCGTTGCTGGTCCGTCATCGGCGTTCCGCCGTCGCCGCCACCCTCACCGCGCTCGCGGTACTCGCCCTGGGCGCCTGCGAGTCGGACTCCGGCGCCGCGGCGCCGAAGCCCACGGTCTCGGGGACGGGCACGGTGGTGGTGCCGGGCAAGCCCGGCAAGCCGGCCCGGCGGGTCTCGCCGGAGGAG
The DNA here is from genome assembly GCF_042794995.1 of Streptomyces sp. NPDC056503. Classification (NCBI taxonomy): domain Bacteria; kingdom Bacillati; phylum Actinomycetota; class Actinomycetes; order Kitasatosporales; family Streptomycetaceae; genus Streptomyces; species Streptomyces sp. NPDC056503. The sequence goes on along the minus strand of NZ_JBHTST010000148.1, from coordinate 6,233 downwards.
GCGGCGAGCCTGCTCCCCGACGAGCGGCCGAACGGCGCGGACTTCCGGTACGTGCAGATGATGGTCGTCCACCACCGCCAGGCCCTGACCATGACGGCGCTGGCCCCCACCCGCGCCGGCTCGCCCGCGGTCCGGAAGGTGGCCGAGCGGATCGCGGCGGCGCAGCAGCCGGAGATCGGGGCCATGGAGGGGTGGCTGAAGACCAACGGCGGGCCGCGCGGGCAGGGCGCCCACGACCATCACTCGATGCCGGGCATGGCGACCGAGGCCCAGCTGACGGAGTTGCGGGCGGCGAAGGGCACGGCCTTCGACGAGCTCTTCCTGAAGCTGATGGTGACCCACCACGAGGGCGCCGTGACGATGGCGGCCGAGGTGCTCGGTCAGGGCAACAACGTGCAGGTGGAGGAGATGGCGAACGACGTCATCGCGCAGCAGACCGCCGAGATCAACCGGCTGCGGTCGCTGTGAGACCGGCGCCCCCGGGCGCCCCGACCGGCTCCTGGCGGGCGGCCTGCGCCTCGGCCGCCGCCAGGACGGTGTCGAGGAGGCCCGGGAAGAGGGCGTCGAGGTCGGCCCGGCGCAGCCCGTTGAGCTTGGCGGTGCCGCGGTAGTCCTGCCGGATGACGCCGGCCTCGCGGAGCACCCGGAAGTGGTGGGTGGTGGTCGACTTGGTGACCGGGAGGACGAAGTAGGAGCAGCTCAACTGCGTCTCCGCGGCGGCCAGTTCGCTCACGATCCGCAGTCGCACGGCGTCCGAGAGCGCGTGCAGCACCGACTCCAGGCGGATCTCCTCGCGCGTGGGGTGCTCCAGGAGGCGGGTGCTGGCGGGGGTCGTCATGGCGGCGGCTCCACTTTCTCCGGAGGGTCGGACCGGCGGGACTCCATTGTACGAGGATCCTCGTAGTTTGACAGTCGCCGTACTACGATGGGTATCGTACGAGCATCCCGCCGGGCCTCCCCACGTCCGGCACCCCGGCCGCCCCGAAACGGAGTCCGCGATGAGCGCCGCCCTCTTCGAGCCCTACACCCTCCGCTCGCTGACCGTCCCCAACCGCGTCTGGATGGCGCCGATGTGCCAGTACTCGGCGGAGGTCTTCGGGCCGAACGCCGGGGTCGCCACCGACTGGCACCTCGCCCACTACGGCTCCCGGGCCACCGGAGGCGCCGGCCTGATCCTGGTCGAGGCCACCGCCGTCGCCCCCGAGGGCCGGATCAGCCCCGCCGACCTGGGCCTGTGGAACGACACCCAGACCGAGGCGCTGCGCCGGATCACCTCCTTCGTCAAGGCGCAGGGCACCGTGCCCGGCATCCAGCTGGCCCACGCCGGCCGCAAGGCCGCCACCCAGCGCCCCTGGCTCGGCCGCGGCCCCGCCCCGGCCGAGGAGGCCTGGCAGCCGCTCGCCCCGAGCCCGGTCCCCTTCGACGAGGGCTACCCGGTGCCCACCGAACTGACCGAGGACGGCATCCGCGAGGTCGTCGGCCACTTCGCGGCCGCCGCCCGCCGCGCCCTGGCCGCCGGCTTCGAGGTCGTCGAGGTGCACGGCGCCCACGGCTACCTCATCGGCGAGTTCCTCTCCCCGCACAGCAACCACCGCACCGACGCCTACGGCGGCTCCTTCGAGAACCGGACCCGGCTCGCCCTGGAGGTCGTGGACGCCGTCCGCGCCGTCTGGCCCGAGGAACTGCCGGTCTTCTTCCGCGTCTCCGCCACCGACTGGCTGGAGGAGGCGGGCTGGACCCCGGACGAGACCGTGCGCTTCGCCGCGCTGCTGCGCGAGCACGGCGTCGACCTGCTCGACGTCTCCAGCGGCGGCAACGGCGGCCCCGCCCGGATCCCCGTCGGCCCCGGCTACCAGGTCCCCTTCGCCGCCCGCGTCAAGGCCGAGACCGGACTGCCGGTCGCCGCCGTCGGCCTCATCACCGAGCCCGCGCAGGCCGAGAAGATCCTCGCCAACGGCGAGGCGGACGCGGTCCTCCTCGGCCGCGAGCTGCTCCGCGACGCGTCCTGGCCGCGCCGGGCCGCGCGCGAACTGGGCGCCTCCACCCTCACGCCGCCGCAGTACGCCTGGACGATCTGACCGGCGCCGCTCCGGCCCGGCACCGCCGAGGACACCCCGCGACCGACCGGTCACGGGGTGTCCTCGGGCGCCGTTGTCAGTGGCCCGGTGCAGACTGGCCCGTATCCGCGACAACGGCGTCCTGGAGGTGGGCCCCATGCCCGACGTACTTCTCACCGTAGGCACCCGCAAGGGACTCTTCATCGGCCGCAGGCACGACGGGCGCTGGGAGTTCGACGATCCCCACTTCCCGGCCCAGGCCGTCTACTCGGTGGCCATCGACACCCGGTCCGACACCCCCCGGCTGCTGGTCGGCGGCGACAGCGCCCACTGGGGCCCGTCCGTCTTCCACTCCGACGACCTCGGCCGGACCTGGACCGAACCGCCCGCGCCCGCCGTCACGTTCCCCCAGGACACCGGCGCCTCGCTGGAGCGCGTCTGGCAGCTCCACCCCGCCCCCGCCCACTCCCCCGGCGTCGTCTACGCGGGCACCGAGCCGGCCGCGCTCTTCCGCTCCGAGGACGGCGGCGCCTCCTTCGCCCTGGTCCGGCCGCTCTGGGAGCACCCGAGCCGCTCCCGGTGGGTCCCGGGCGGCGGGGGCGAGGCCGTGCACACGGTCGTCACCGACGACCGCGACCCGGACGCCGTCACCGTGGCCGTCTCCACCGCCGGCGTCTTCCGCAGCCGGGACGGCGGAGCCTCCTGGGCCCCGGCCAACCACGGCGTCGCCGCGCCCTTCCTGCCCGATCCCCACCCGGAGTTCGGCCAGTGCGTCCACAAGATCGCGCAGGACGCGGGCGACCCGGACCGCCTCTACCTCCAGAACCACTGGGGCGTCTACCGCAGCGACGACGCCGGCGGCAGCTGGACGGACATCGGCGGCCCGCTCCCCTCCGACTTCGGCTTCGCCGCCGCCGCGCACCCGCACCGCCCCGGCACCGCCTACGTCTTCCCGATCACCGCCGACTCCGACCGGGTCCCGGCGGAGCGCCGTTGCCGGGTCTTCCGCACCACGGACGCCGGCACGACCTGGGAGCCCCTGCACAAGGGCCTCCCGGAGGGCGACCACTACGGCACGGTCCTCCGCGACGCCCTGTGCACCGACGACGCCGACCCGGCGGGCGTCTACTTCGGCAACCGCAACGGCGAGCTCTACGCGAGCGCCGACGACGGCGACAGCTGGCAGCTGCTCGCCGGCCACCTGCCGGACGTCCTGTGCGTCCGGGCGGCGGTCGTCTGAACTCCCCGCCGCCGCACGACGGTCGGCGCGTCGCTCAGGGCAGCAGCCAGTCCACCGGCTCGGCGCCCTGGGCGACCAGCATCTCGTTGGCCCGACTGAAGGGACGCGAGCCGAAGAAGCCCCGGTCGGCCGAGCGCGGGGAGGGATGCGCCGACTCGACGGCGGGCAGCGTGCCGAGCAGCGGACGGGCGTTGCGCGCGTCGCGGCCCCAGAGGATGGAGACCAGCGGCGTGCCGCGCGCGGCGAGGGCGCGGATGGCCTGCTCGGTGACCTCCTCCCAGCCCTTGTTGCGGTGGGCGCCCGCGTTGCGCGGGGAGGTGGTCAGGGTCCTGTTGAGCAGCAGGACGCCCTGCCGGGTCCACGGAGTGAGGTCGCCGTTGGAGGGACGGGGGTGCCCCAGGTCGGTGTGCATCTCCCAGAAGATGTTGAGCAGGCTCGCCGGCAGCTGCCGCACCTCGGGGGCCACCGCGAAGCTCAGCCCGATCGCCATCCCGGGCGTGGGGTAGGGGTCCTGACCGACGATCAGGACCCGCACGTCGTCGAAGGGCTGCTGGAAGGCGCGCAGCACGTTCGGCCCCGACGGCAGATAGGTACGGCCCGCGGCGATCTCCCCCCGCAGGAAGTCGCCCATCTCGGCCACCCGACCCGCGACGGGCTCCAGGGCCTTGGCCCAGCCGGGCTCCACCAGTTCGTTCAACGGTCTCGCAGTCACGGTCCGTCACTCTAGCGGCCTACACCGACAACGCCCTCCGCCCTAGACTGCGGCCCCCAGGCCCCCACCCGGTGAGGACGGTTGCAGGTGGAACCCGAGAGCGAAGGCGCCGGCCGGCCGGCGGACCCGGTGGTCGTCGGCGTCGACTCGGGCGGATCGGGGCTCCGCGTCGCCCTCGCCCTCGCCGCCGACGGGACGGTGCTCGGCCGGATGGCCGCACCCGGCCCCGTACGGACCGGACCCGGCGGGATCTCCGCCGCCCACTTCCTGGAATCCGTACTGCCCGCCGTCGCCGCGCTGCGCGCCCGGGCCGGGGAGCGGCGCCCGGTACTCGCCGCCGCCGTGGGCGCCGCCGGGATGGCGACGCTCGGCGAGGAGCTGCGGGCGGTCCTCCCGGGGGCCTTCGCCGAGGCCTGGGGCGTACGCGGGACCGTGCTCGCCGCCGACGCCGTCACCGCCTACGCCGGGGCGCTCGGCACCCGGCCCGGCGCGGTCGTCGCCGGCGGGACCGGTCTGATCGCCCTCGGCACCGACCTGACCGGCTGGCGCCGGGCCGACGGCTGGGGCCACCTCCTGGGCGACTGCGGCAGCGGCGCCTGGATCGGCCGGGCGGGCCTGGAGGCGGCGATGCGGGCGTACGACGGGCGGCGCGGCGGTTCGCCCGCCCTGCTGGCCCGCGCGGAGAAGCTGCACGGCCCGGCGGCCGGGCTGCCCGCCGCGCTCTATCCGCGCACGGACCGGCCGGCGGTGCTCGCCGCCTTCGCCCCGGAGGTCGCGGCCCGCGCGGCGGACGGCGACCCGGTCGCCGCCGGGATCCTGGAGCGGGCCGCCGAGCACATCGCCGACGCCGCCGAGGCGGCCTGCCCGCCGGACCCGACGGCCGTGGTGGCGCTCACCGGCGGACTGTTCCGGCTCGGCGACCCGCTCCTCGCACCGCTGCGGACCACCCTCGCGGAGCGACTGCCCGGGGTCGTGACCGTAGCTCCCTCGGGGGATCCGCTCGACGGGGCCCTGACGCTGGCCCGCGGGCTCGCCTCGGGGGTCGGAGGGCTCCCGGAGGACCCCGCGCTGCTCCGGTTCCTCTGACCTCCGCGCCCGGCCGGGAGGACATCGCCGCTGGTGGAAGGCGTGCGGGGAGGCCGGACGGAGGGCAGGTCCACGATCCGGCGCGTCCCCGACCGGACATACAGGGGCAGAAGGCGCGGGACCGTACCTCACCGAACGCCCCCGTCCGCAAAACCAGTAGCATGCGGCGCCATGAGCACCCCCACTGGGCCCGCCAACGGCCTGCCTGTACGAATGCCGCGCCCCCGCCCGTCCGGGCGGCACCGCCGCCCCGACCCGGCGGCGGCGCCCGAGGGCGCTCCCGCCCTGGTGCTCGCCGTCCCCGGCGTGCCCTCGGCCGCCATACGCTCGCTGGCCGAGGAGCTGGTGAGCATCGCCCGGTCCGAGCTGCCCGGCCTTGAGGCCGCGATCGGATTCGTGGACGGCGACGGCGAGGAGTACCCGACGCTCACCGGCGTGCTGACCGCCGCCGCGGAGCTGCGCGAGGAGCGGTACCGGATCGCCGTGGCGGCCGGCCGCGAGGTCGAGGCCCCGCAGGGCCCCCCCGCGATCGTCGTCCCGCTGCTCGCCGGCCCGGACAGCGCCGTGATGCGCCAGGTCCGCCAGGCCGTCATGGACAGCGGCAACACCGCGGAGCTGACCGACGTGCTCGGCCCGCACCCGCTGCTCGCCGAGGCGCTGCACGTGCGGCTGTCGGAGGCCGGGCTCGCCCGCGCCGACCGCGCCCGGCTCTTCACCGTCGCCACGGCCGCGGACGGCATCGTCCTGGCCACGGTCGGCGGCGAGGAGGCCGTGCAGGCCGCCGGCATCACGGGCATGCTGCTCGCGGCCCGGCTCGCCGTCCCGGTGATGGCCGCCGCGCTCGACCAGGAGGGCTCGATCGCCTCCGTGGCCGAGCAGCTGCGCGTGGCGGGCGCGGTGCAGCTGGCGCTCGCTCCGTACCTGATCGGGCCGGAGCTGGCCGACGGCCTGCTCGACGAGGCCTCGAAGGAGGCCGGCTGCCCGGCGGCCGAGGCGCTCGGCGCCTACCCGGCCATCGGCAAGCTGATCCTCTCGCAGTACTCGGCCGTGCTCGGCCTCCCGCAGCACGGCGCGGCCCCGGCGCACTGACGCCCCGGAACCGTACGTGGGCCCGCACCGACAGCCGTCGGTGCGGGCC
>NZ_JBHTST010000147.1:0-22094 GCF_042794995.1 Streptomyces sp. NPDC056503 | reverse complement strand
CACCGGAACTCTTCGGTGCGGGGCCGCCCTCGTGTCGTATGGGCTACCGCTTGAGCATCGGGGCCGCGATGATGCCGCTCCCGGAGTCGGTGCAGGTCTCCTCGATCTTGAGGCGGAGCCGCAGCGCCCCTTCGATGTTCAGGCTCTTGGTGATCGGCCTGCCCAGGTGCACGGTCTCGTTGAAGAGCGCGGGCTTGTCGTCGACCGAGATCACGACCCGCGCGGTCTCGATCTTGGAGCCGTCATCGATGCCGGCGGTGAACTGGAAGGTCTTCCACTCCCGGTTCAGGTCGTATTCGACGTAGCCGCCGTAGTAGCAGTCGCCGATCAGGGCGGAGCCGTACTCGGTGGTGTTGATCTTCGCGCTGCCGATGTCGAAGTGGTCGGGATCGCTGACGGAGGCGAGGGTGGTGAGGTCGGCCTCCTTCGCGTCCGGCACGGACCCGGGGTCGATCGACGGGCTGCCGCTGTCGGTCGGGTCGGCGGTCGCCTCCTCCGAGGGCGCCTCCGTGCTCGGCTCCTCCGACGGCGCGTCGGTGGTCGGTTCCTCGGTGGGCTCCTCGGAGGTGGCGCCGGCCGTCACCGGCGCGGACGTCGTGGCGGACGGACCCGCCTGGTCGTTCTTGGCGTCCTTGTCCTTCTTGTCGCCGAGCAGCTTGATGCCCGCCACCGCGAGGACGGCGACCAGCAGGACGCCCGCGACGGCGCCGATCAGCGGCCCCTTGCGGCGCCTGCGAGGCTCCGGTGACCGCTGCGGCCGGGGGCCGGTCGGTCCGCCGGGTCCGCCGGGTCCGCCCACGGTGGGCATCCCGGCCGTCGGCGCCCCGTACCCCTGGCCGCCGTAGCCCGGCCCGCCGTACGTCGGCACGCCGGTGGTCGGCGGACCGTACGCGCCCTGCCCGGCGTCGTAGCCGACGGGCGCGGCCGGGGTCGGCGCGGGCGCGCCGAAGCCCGTCGGGGGCGTGTCGGCGGGCGCCTGCGTGGCGGGGGCCGGCGCGGGGTCCGGAGCCGGGACGGGCACGGGGGCGGGTGCGGGCGTGGGTGCGGAGACCGGGGGCTGGGTCGGCGGGGGCGTCGGGGCGGCGTCCTGGGGAGCCGCGTCCTGGGGCGCGGCGGCCGGTGGCTCGGCGGGCGGGGGGCCGACCGGCGGGGCCGCGGGGAGCGGGGGCACGGCCGGGGCGTCGGCCGGACGCGGCGGGACCGCGTCCTGCGGGGTCGCCGGGCGGGAGGTGGTCGTGGTGGAGACCACCCCGTGCCGGACCTCCTTCACCCACGACGACAGCGACAGCGGTCGCCTGTCCGGGTCGGCGGCGGCGATCGCCAGCACCTTCCGGCGCTGGTCCTCGGGCAGCCCGGCGATCTGCGGCACGGCGCCGAAGGCCGCCGCCAGCTGCTCGGGCGTGGCCGGCGGGGACTGACCGCTCAGCAGGAAGTAGGCGATGGCCCCGAAGGCGTACCGGTCGGTGGACGGGGTCCGCTTGCCCTCGAAGATCTCCGGCGCCGCGTAGCCGGGGGTGAACCACACCTCGGCGGTCTGGTGGTCGGCGGTCAGCTTGCTGAGACCGAAGTCGACGAGGGTGGCCTGGCCGTGCTCGTCGACCATCACGTTGCCGGGCGAGAGGTCGCCGTGGACGACGGTCCGGCCGGACGGCGTGGCCTTGCCGGAGTGCAGCCAGTCGAGGACGTCGGCGAGCTGCTCCAGCGTCCGCATGACCTCACGCCGCTCGGCGGGGGTGGTCAGCGTCCGCTCGGCGCGCCAGTCGCGCAGGTCGAGGCCGTCGACGTGGTTCATGACGAGGACGAGGGCCCGGCCGGTGAGGGTGCCGGACTCGCCGGGCGCGTGGATCGGCGAGCCCTGGAAGTGCTCGCGCACGCCGACGACGCCGGGGCGGCTGACGAAGCGCAGCAGCTCGGCCTGCTCGTTCCACTTGCGGCTGACCCGCTCGAAGATCTCGGGCGTGATCGTCGTCTTCGAGTCGAGGACCTTGACGACGACCGGCTCGGTACCGCCCGCGAGCTCGATCTCCGCGAGATAGAGCACCGCCTCGCCGCCGCGTCCGATGGAGCGGAGCAGCCGGTAGCGGTCCGGTGCGGAGTCAGGTCCGATGTGGTGTGCCGACTTGCTCAACGTTCCCCCAAGGCACAGTGAATGACAGGGGGTCAGCTTGCCGCCCGAGAGGATCCGGGGTCAACCGAACAGTCCCCGCCCGAGAGAAGTGAAACCCCCTGGTTATCCGCCCGCGACACAAACCCGCCCCGCCACCTTCCCCCGTTCGCGACCGCGCACGCACTTCGTGCTGCGGAAGGGGTGCAAGCGGACAAAAGGGCGGTCGAGGGCGAGGGATGCCTGTTGCTTCCGTGAAGTGATCGACGCGCGCCGACTAGAATGCCCGTCCGGCCGAAGGAGGGGGTCCGATGTCCTGGGACGAGTGGGAGAAGCTCAAGTACGCCACCGCAGAGGGGCGTCCGACGGAGATGCGCCTGAACGGACTTGACGGAAATGCCGGAGCCACCGCGGGTTCGGCGGATCTGGTGGTGAACCAGGACGACCTCGGGGCGATCGGCCACGAGGCGTACCTGCTGTACGGACGGCTCTCCCGGGACGGCGACCACGCCCGGCCCTCGACCTTCGACGCGTCGATCGCCCTCACGAACGGCAACTTCACCAGCGGCTCGGAGCTGTTGAAGGTGCACGACCGGTGGAACAGCCAGCTGCGCACGCTCCTGGACGCCTGCGCCCGGATCTCCAACCACCTCGACTACAGCAAGTCCGTCCACGCCAAGGACGACGCGGACATCGGAGGCCAACTGCTCTCCACGTCCAAGATCGACGAGTACTTCAAGTAGAGGATCCGGGGGAATCGCCGTGCTGACATTCGAGGACGTCGTCAACGCGCCCGTCGCCAAGCTGAAGCAGGCCGCGGACGACTGGTCGGAGATGGCCACCAAGCTGAAGACGCTCGCCACCGACGCCCGCGAAGGCATGAAGGCCAAGACCGACAAGGCCCAGTGGCAGGGCGTCAACTCCGACGTCACCCGGCCCTTCGTCGCCAAGACGGCCAAGGAGTTCGAGGACGCCGAGGCGCAGGCGAAGGGCATCCAGCTGCTGCTCGCCGACGCCCACGCCTCATTCCTGGCCGCTCGGGACTCCCTCGTCAGGATCAGGGACGAGGAGGGTCCGGCCGCCGGCGTCCACGTCGACGCGAAGGGCCAGGTCACCCCGCGGCACGACCTGGAGAAGGACGTGACGGCACGCCACGACCCGGACCGGCAGGGCTACGCCGCGGACGTGCGCAAGCAGAAGGAGGCCGTGGCAGCCTGGCAGCGGAAGATCGACCGCCTCGTCGAGGACTGCGCCGACGCCGACGACTCGCTGCGGCGCGCGCTCGCGGCGAACGTGAAGGACGACCACGACTTCACTGCCCCCACGTACAAGAGCCTCGACGAGGAGCAGGTGGCCCGGGCCGCGGAGCTGCTGAAGAAGGTCAGCGGCGAAGGCGGCACGGCGCGGAACGTGGCCGAGCTGAAGGAGCTCGAAGACCTCCTCGACGACAACAGGAACGACCCCGAGTTCGCGACCGGCTTCTACCGCTGGGTGGGCCCCGCGGCCACGCTCGACGCCTATGCGGAGATGTCGCTGAACTCCACGTCCCTCGGCCCGGCCGGCAAGGACCGCGTCGACATGGTCCGCAACATCCAGTCCGACATGGGCGCCATGCTCGGCCTCGCCACCCAGAAGTCGACCCCGAACCACCTCGACGCCGTGTGGACGAGCGAGCTGATGAAGTCCGGTCGCAAGCAGCTCGACGTCCAGGGCGTCGGCTTCTCGCAGATCTACGGCTACCAGGCCCTGAGCGGCCTCCTCCGGGACGGCACGTACGACAAGGACTTCCTGGTGTCCGTCGGCCGGGACATGGTCGCCATGGACCGGGAGAAGCCCGGCGTCTGGTCCGAGTCCCTGCCCAGGAGCATGGACCAGCGCATCAACCTCGACGAGACCGGCGGCAAGGGTTTCAACCCCCTCACCGGCCTCATGGAGGCGATGGCCAACAATCCGGATGCCTCCGCGACCTTCTTCGACGAGCAGCTCCGCTCGGACACGAACAAGGACGGCATCGTCACGCTGGCGGACGAGGAGCTCACGGGCAAGGACGCGAAGAGCGTCGTCGACTACATGCTCGACAAGAAGCCCACGGACGACTACTACGACACGGTCTCCGGCGGCGAGCAGCACCCCGGCCAGGCGGCCACGGGCAACGCCCTGGAGGCCGCGGTCACCGGCCGCGTCCCCGGCGACGAGAGCGCGAAGCCCGTGGAGCACTCCAAGACCATGGCGAGCGTCATGGAGAAGGTCGTCGAGAAGATCGGCACCTCGCCCGAGCTCGCCGTCGACGACGGCCCGCTCGCCGGCATCGCCCCGAACCTCGGCAACATGGCCGCCGAGTACATGCCGGACCTCCAGGCCACCGCCGAGAACGGTGCGGACCGGATCAAGCCCTTCGGCGAGAGGGCGGAGTTCGAGAAGGACAAGATGGCACTGTTCCTCGGCGCGGTCGGCCAGGACCCCGACGCCTACGGAGCGATCACCAACGCCCAGCAGGCGTTCACCACCGCGCTCGTCTCCGACGTCTTCCAGAACCCGGAGAAGTACGCCGACACGGGCGAGGCCGTGCGGAACGCCGTCCACCCGGGCGGGGAGATCGCGGGCATGATGAGCGAGGCGAGGGCCCAGGCGACGATCGATGCCGCGGCCCGTGCGGACAAGGAATTCAACGAGGGCGTCGCGGACAATGCGAAGTGGACGAACCGCGTGATCGACCTCGTGGGGGCCAAGTACGTCGAGATGCTGCCCGTGGGCGGTGACGTCATCGGCTGGATCAAGGAGGACATCACCGAGTCGGCCGTGAAGGGGGCGGAGAAGGATACGTCGACTGAAGCCCGCCATGAAGCCGCGTCGGGCTATGCGGACGCCGAGGAGTCCGCCAAGGATTCTGCCGCGAGCGCCGTGGAACGGGCTGGGAAGGCGGCCGGGCTCACAAAAGATCAGATCGATGACTACAAGGGTTCCGCCTCGACCGAGACGGCGTCGGCCCACTCCATCGGTCGCGATTTCGCAGTCGTCCGGATCTCCGGGGAGAAATGATCATGAGCCGCTTCCTTCGCACTGCCGCAGCGGTGTCGACAGCCGTGGTCGCGGCAGGTCTTCTGGCCGGTTGCACGGAGAGCGAGCCGAAGGCCGTCCCGACGCTTCCCGAGCGCATCTGCTGGGGCGGAGCGTTCGCCGGCGGCGATGTGGCCCCCCTCCTGCCGCCCGGTGACAAGGCAGAGTTCTCACGCCTGGCCGGCCGGCCCTTCGTTCTGACAGAGGACATCGACTCCCAGACCTGCACGCTCTACATCGATGGGCGGACAAGGTTCCAGGCCGTCGCCGATTTCCAGGAATTCGAAGACGCCGTGGACTGGACGTCGTGGGACTCCGCTGACCCCGAGCCGCTCGATGTGGGGGACAAGGGAATCGTCTGGGACACAGGTGCTGCCTCCTATTTCGCCTGTGAACCGGCGAAGAATCCCAAATCTCCGGGACAGTACATCGAGCTGAGGATCTCCCTGAGTGACCCGCCCGACACATCCAAGCTCCAGGCCGCCTTGCCGGAGCTAATGAAAGATTTCATGACCTTCGCCCAGAGCGAGCTCCGGTGCGCCGGAGGTTCCGCCCGCCAGTAGCGCCCCGCTGGCGGGCGGTAGCGGGGGCATTCCCGCACCCTGTGAGGATCGACACGAAACGGGCAAACGATCACGTTTGGCTGCGAGAGTGGGCTGCGAGCACCGATCCAGGCAGGGAGCACGTCTTGGCAGCCATCGCACGGTGGTTCATCCGGCACCGCCTCGTCGCCGTCCTCCTGTGGGTCCTCGCCCTCGTCGGGATCGGTGGCGCCGCGGCCTTCGCCGGCAGCGCGTACTCCAACGACTACGAGGTGCCCGGCACCGAGTCGGGACGCGCCACCGCCCTCCTCGACCGAGGCTTCCAGGGGCTCGGCGGCGACACCGACACCATCGTCTGGCACACCGAGCGCGGCAGCGTCCGCGCCGACGCCGTCCAGGAACGCGTCGCGCCCATGCTGGAGAAGGTCTCCGCCCTCCCCGGCGTCGCCGCCGTCACCTCCCCGTACGGGGGCGGGGCCGCACCCGGCCAGGTCAGCGAGGACGGGCGCACCGCCTACGCCACCGTGACCTTCCGCGAGCAGGCCGACGACATCCCCGTCGAGCAGGCGCGGGCCCTCGTCGACACCGCGAAGGCCGCCGGGACCGAAGGGCTCCAGGTGGAGCTCGGCGGCAGCGCCGTCGCCCTCACCGAGGCCCCCGGCGGACACGTCGCCGAGGCCGTCGGAGTCGCCGTCGCCGCCGTCGTCCTCTTCCTCGCCTTCGGCTCCCTCGCCGCCTCCCTGCTGCCCATCGCCACCGCCCTGGTCAGCGTCGGCATCGCCTACTCCGGGATCGTGCTCCTCGGCCACCTGATGACGGTCGCCGACTTCGCCCCCATGCTCGGCATGCTCGTCGGCCTCGGCGTCGGCATCGACTACGCCCTCTTCATCGTCACCCGGCACCGCAAGGGCCTGAAACGCGGCCTGAGCGTCGCCGAGGCGGCCGAGACCGCCGTCGCCACCACCGGCAGGGCCGTCGTCTTCGCGGGCGCCACCGTCTGCATCGCCCTCCTCGGCATGCTCATCCTCCGGCTGAGCTTCCTCAACGGCGTCGCGATCGCCGCCTCCCTCACCGTCGTCCTCACCGTCGCCGCCTCCGTCACCCTGCTGCCCGCGCTGCTCTCCCTCATCGGCATGCGCGCCCTCTCCCGGCGCGAGCGGCGCGCCCTCGCGGAGCACGGCCCGCAGCCCGAGCTGCCCACCGGCTTCGCCGCCCGCTGGTCCGCCTTCGTCGAGCGCCACCCCAAGCTCCTCGGGGCCGTCGCCGCCGTCGTCATGGCCGTGCTCGCCCTGCCGACGCTCTCGCTCCACCTCGGCACCTCCGACCAGGGCAACAACCCGGCCGCCTCCACGACCCGACAGGCGTACGACCTCCTCGCCGACGGTTTCGGGCCCGGCGTCAACGGCCCGCTCACGCTCGTCGCCGGCCTCGACGGCGCCGACGACCGGGTCGCCCTCGACCAGCTGCCGGCCGCGCTCGCCGCCACCAAGGGCGTCGCCTCCGTCTCCCCGGTCACCTACAACGGCTCCGGCGACACCGCCCTCCTCACCGTCGTCCCCGACTCCTCGCCGCAGTCGAAGGCCACCAGCGACCTCGTCGACCGGCTCCGCCAGGACGTCGTCCCGGCCGCCGAGACCGGCACCTCCCTGGACGTCCAGGTCGGCGGGATCACCGCCTCGTACGACGACTTCGCCGAGATCATCGTCGGCAAGCTGCCGCTCTTCGTCGGCGCCGTCGTCGCCCTCGGCTGCCTGCTCCTGCTGCTCGCCTTCCGGTCCATCGGCATCCCGCTGAAGGCCGCCGTCATGAACATCGCCGCCGTCGCCGCCGCCTTCGGCATCGTCGTCGCGATCTTCCAGTGGGGCTGGGGCAGCGAACTCCTCGGCCTCGGCAGCGCCGGCCCGATCGAGCCCTTCCTCCCCGTGATCATGGTCTCGGTCCTCTTCGGCCTCTCCATGGACTACCAGGTCTTCCTGGTCAGCCGGATGTACGAGGAGTGGCTGGAGACCGGCGACAACCGGCGGGCGGTCCGGGTCGGCCTCGCCGAGACCAGCCGGGTGATCAACTCCGCCGCGGTCATCATGATCTCGGTCTTCCTCGCCTTCGTCCTCTCCGGCGACCGGGTCATCGCGATGTTCGGCATCGCCCTCGCCGCCGCCGTCGCCCTCGACGCCTTCGTCCTGCGCACCCTCCTCGTCCCCGCGCTCATGCACATGCTCGGCGGCGCCAACTGGTGGCTGCCGCGCCGCCTCGACCGGATCCTGCCCCGGATCAGCATCGAGCCCCCGGAATGCCGGGTCGCCGCCGACGCCCGCGCCAGGATTCCCGCCCAGCGCGAGACCGTACGCATCACCGAGGACTCGGTCTGAGCCGGAAGGGGCCCCTCCCTAAGGCGCCCCCCGGCCCTCCCTAAGGCCCCCCGTACCCCGAACATGCGGCACTCGCCCGATGCCCCGGCACCGACTGGGCGAGGAAGGTAGAGGCATCGCAAGGAGCGATACCGACACCACAGCCCAGGGAGCACCCCATGTTCGCGTACGAACTCCACCGCGCCGCCCACGCCGAGCTGGTCCGCGAGGCCGCCGCCCAGCGCCTCGGCCGCGAGGCCGCCCGCGCCGCCAAGGCCGTCCGCCGGGCCGGACGCCAGGAACCCGAGGGGCGGGTGAGCGCCGGCAGGGACCGCTACGCCCAGGTCGCGTGACCCCCGTATGAGCGACCCGCGCGGCGCCTGTGCGATGCTCGGCGCCGTGGAGACCAGGTCCGTCAGTCCCGTCTTCGTCGGCCGCGCCGGCGAACTCACCGCCCTCACCGAGGCGCTCTCCCGCGCGACCGCGGGGGAGCCCCAGGCGCTCCTCGTCGCCGGCGAGGCCGGCGTCGGCAAGACCCGGCTCGTCGAGGAGTTCCGCGACGCGGCCTGCGACGCCGGCGCCGTCGTCGCCCTCGGCGGCTGCGTGGAGCTCGGCGCCGACGGACTCCCCTTCGCCCCCTTCTCCACCGCCCTGCGCTCCCTGCGCCGCCGCCTCCCCGACGAGCTCACCGCCGCCGCCGACGGCCACGAGGGCGAGCTGGCCCGCCTCCTCCCCGAGCTCGGCGACCCCGGCGGCGCCGACTCCGGCGACGAGGACGCCACCGCCCGCCTCTTCGAGCTCACCGTCCGCCTCCTGGAACGGCTCGCCGCCGACCGCACCCTCGTCCTCGTCCTCGAAGACCTCCACTGGGCCGACACCTCCACCCGCCACCTCCTCACCTACCTGCTGCGCACCCTGCGCCGCGGCCGGATCGTGGTCGTCGCCACCTACCGCGCCGACGACATCCACCGCCGCCACCCGCTGCGCCCCCTCCTCGCCGAACTCGACCGGATGCGCACCATCCGCCGCATCGAGCTCTCCCGCTTCACCCGCACCGAGGTGCACCGCCAGCTCACCGGCATCCTCGCCGCCGAACCCGCCCCCGGCCTCGTCGACGAGATCTTCGACCGCTCCGACGGCAACGCCTTCTTCGTCGAGGAACTCGTCGCCTCCCGCTCCTGCGGCGACGGCACGAACCCGCTCAGCGACTCCCTCCGCGACCTGCTCCTGGTCCGCGTCGAGGCCCTCCCCGAGGACGCCCAGCGGGTCGCCCGGATCATCGCCGAGGGCGGCTCCACCGTCGAGCACGGCCTCCTCGGCGCCGTCTCCCGCCTCGCCGAGGACGACCTCATCGAGGCCCTGCGCGCCGCCGTCGGCGCCAACCTCCTGCTCGCCGTCCCCGACGGCGACGGCTACCGCTTCCGCCACTCCCTGGTCCGCGAGGCCGTCAGCGACGACCTCCTGCCCGGCGAACGCTCCCGCCTCAATCGCCGCTACGCCGAGGCCCTGGAGGCCGACCCCGGCCTCGTCCGTCCCGAGGAGCGGGCCACCCGCCTGGCCACGTACTGGTACCACGCCCACGACCCGGCCAAGGCCCTCCCCGCCGTCCTCGACGCCTCCGTCGCCACCCGCAAGCGCCACGCCTACGCCGAACAGCTCCGCCTCCTCGAACGGGCCATGGAGCTCTGGGACGAGGCCCCCGCCGAGGTCCGGGCCGGCCTGCGCCCCATCGACTACGCCGAGTCCTACCCGGCCTGCGGCTGCGACCCCGAGACCACCCCGCTGCGCCACCTCGACCTGCTCGCCGAGGCCGCCGTCGCCGCCCGCCTCTGCGGCGAACGCGAACGCGCCCTCAAGATCGGCAAGATGGCCCTCCGCCTCCTCGACGGCGACGAGGAGCACGACCCGCTGCGCGCCGCCTGGTTCTGGGCCGAACAGGCCCGGCTCCAGTCCAACCTCGGCCGCGGCGATGGCTGGGCCGAGATCTCCCGCGCCCAGGAACTCGTCAAGGGCCTGCCGCCCTCCGCCGTCCACGCCACCGTCCTGGCCGGCGCCGCCGGCTGGGGCATGCTCCGCAGCCCCGGCCCCGACGCCCTCGCCGCCGCCGAACGCGCCGTCGAGTACGCCCGCCTGGTCAAGGCCGAGGCGACCGAACTCAACGCCCGCCTCACCCTCGGCACCATCATGGTCGCCGCCGGCGAACGCGAGGCCGGCCTCGCCGAGATGCACGCGGTCCGCGAACGGACCACCGCGCTCGGCCAGTTCCACGAGGCCGCCCGGGCCCACATCAACCTCGCCTCCGCCCTGGAGTCCCTCGGCCGCTCCGCCGAGGCCGTCGAACTCGCCGACGCCGGCCTCGAACTCACCCGCGCCCGCGGCCTGGTCGAATCCGCCGGCTGGATCCGCGGCAACAAGGCCGAGTCCCTCCACTCCCTCGGCCGCTGGGACGAGGCCCGCGCCGAGGCCGAACGCCTCCTCTCCTCCAACACCAGCACCAAGCCCCGTGCCTCCGCCCACCTGCGGCTCGCCCAGATCGCCGTCGCCCGGGGCGAGACGACCACCGCCCTGCGCCACCTCGACGAGGCCCGAGCCGTCTACGGCACCCGCGACCCCATCCCGCAGTACACCCTGCCGCTGGCCGGCATCGACGCCACCGCGGCCGCCGCCGAGGGCCGCCTCGCCGACGTCCGCGCCCGCCTCGTGGCCGCCGCCGACGCCGGCTTCCCGCCCGGCACCCACCGCTACGGCTGGCCCCTCGTCCTCGCCGCCGTCACCGCCGAGGCCGACAGCCGCGGCCTGCCCGCCGCCGAGGAGGGCCGCGACCAGGCGCTGGCCGTCATCCGCCGCTGCGTCCGCGCCCTCGCCGCCCCCGCCCCCGTCTGGGCCGCCCACTCGGCCCAGGTCGCCGAGGAGCTGGCCCGCGCCGAGGGCCGCGAGACCGCCGCCCGCTGGGCGGAGGCCGTCGAGGCCTGGGCCCCGCTCGGCCGGCCCTATCCGCTGGCCCGCGTCCGCCACCGGTTCGCCGACGCCCTCCTCACCGAGGGCGGCCGGCGCGAGGAGGCCACGGCCCTGCTCCGGCAGGCCCACGCCACCGCCGTCGCCCTCGGCGCCCGCCCTCTCCGCGAGGACGTCGAACTGCTCGCCGCCCGGGCCCGCGTCCCCCTCACCGCCGACCCCCGCTCCGGCGCCCCGGAGGCCGAGCCCGAGCCCGAGGCCGACGCCTTCGGCCTGACCCCCCGCGAACAGGACGTCCTGGGTCTGGTCGCGGTCGGCCGCACCAACCGGCAGATCGCCGAGGAACTCTTCATCTCACCCAAGACGGCCAGCGTCCACGTCTCCAACATCCTGGCCAAGCTCGGAGTCTCCGGCCGCGGCGAGGCCGCCGCGCTCGCCCACCGCCTCCACCTCCTCGACACCACCCGCTGACCCGCGCCGAAGGAGCGCCCCGGCCCCGTACACCGCCTTCCCGGGCCGGGGCCGTCATCTCACGTCGAGCCGCAGGATCCGGTCGTCCCCGGCCTCGGGCGTGCCCCGGGTGTCCGTCTCGCTCGTCACCAGCCACAGCCGCCCGTCCCCGTCCGCGAGGACCGTCCGCAGCCGCCCGTACTCACCGCTCAGGAACGCCTCCGGCTCCCCGGACCGCTCCGGCCCCGACAGCGGGATCCGCCACAGCCGCTCGCCCCGCAGCCCCGCCATCCACACCGCGCCCCGGGTGTAGGCGATCCCGCTCGGCGAGGCCTCCGACGTGGGCCACTGCGCCACCGGGTCCACGAACCCGGCCTTCCCCGCCCGCCCCTCGACCTCCGGCCAGCCGTAGTTCCGTCCCGGCTCGACCAGGTTCAGCTCGTCCCAGGTGTTCTGCCCGAACTCCGCCGCCCACAGCCGCCCTTCGGCGTCCCAGGTGATCCCCTGCACGTTCCGGTGTCCGTACGAATAGACCACCGAGCCCTCGAAGGGATTGCCCGGCGCCGGCCGGCCCTCCGGAGTCATCCGCAGGATCTTCCCGCCCAGCGACTCCCGGTCCTGCGCGAGCCCCGTCTCGCCCGTCTCCCCCGTCCCCGCGTAGAGCATCCCGTCCGGGCCGAAGGCGATCCGCCCGCCGTCGTGGATCGTGCCCTTGGGGATGCCGGTGAGCACCGGCTCCGGTGCGCCCAGGCGGTCGCCGGCCCCGCCGCCGTACCGCATCCGCACGATCCGGTTGTCCGACCCGGCGGTCAGGTACGCGTACACCCACCCCTCGCGCACCGCCAGGCCCATCAGCCCGCCCTCGCCGCCCGGCACCACCCCGGGCACCTCGCCCAGCGAGGTCTTCGCCCCGCTCCGCCCGTCCACCCGGGTGATCGTCCGCTCGTCCCGCGAGGAGACCAGGAGGTCCCCGCCGGGCAGCGCGGCCAGCCCCCAGGGCGAGCGCAGCCCCTCGGTGAGCGTCCCCGCCACCGTCACCCGCCCGTCTCCGGCCGGACGCTCGGGCGCGGAGGCGGCCGACGAGGCCGGGGGCGAGCCGGGCGGCGCCGAGGTGTTCCGCGCACCGGTGTCACCGCCAGGGGAGCACCCCGCGGCGAGCACCAGCGCGGCGACGCCCCCCAGGGCCTTCAGTACAGCAGGACGGCTCATGATCCGGTTCCCCTTCGACGGCGACGACGGTGCGAGTGGTCGAGCGGCATCCCTTCCACTCTTGATACACCGCTCGCCCCGATCGCGTTCCCGCCTCCGGCCGACTTTCCGGGATCTTCCCGAACCGCCGGCGAAACCGCGGGTCAGGCCGGCCTCTCGTGCCAGGACTCCCGGGCCGCCGGCAGCGCCGCGAGCTCCGCCAGGTCGCCGGCCGTGAGCCGCAGCCCGGCCGCCCCGGCGTTCTCCACCGCCCACCGCTCCCGCTTCGTCCCCGGTACCGGCACCACGTGCCGCCCCTGCGCGAGCACCCACGCCAGCGCCACCTGCGCCGTGGTCACCGCGTCGCCGTGCCGCGCGGCCACCCGCCGCAGCCCGGCCACCAGCGGCTGGTTCGCCGCCATCATCTCGGCGGTGAAGCGGGGGTGCCTGGCCCGCGGGTCGTCCGGCTCGAAGCCGCCGCCCGGCGTCAGCGTCCCGGTCAGGAACCCGCTGCCCAGCGGCATCGCCGCCAGCAGCCCGACGCCGCGCGCCGCGCACCAGGGCAGCAGCCGCGCCAGCGCCTCCGGGGCCCACACCGACAGCTCGGCCTGGATCGCCGCCACCGGGAACACCTGCTGCACGCGGGTCAGTTGGCGGATCGTTCCCTCATACAGGTCTCCGGTCCGCGAACGCCGGGTCCGCCGTACGCCGACCGCGCTCAGTCCGAGTGCCCGCACCTTCCCCGCGGCCACCAGCTCCGCCATCGCGCCCCAGGTCTCCTCCACCGGGACCTCCGGGTCCGCGCGGTGCAGGAGGTACAGGTCGAGGACGTCCGTCTGGAGGCGCCGGAGCGAGGCGTCGCAGGCCCGGCGCACGTACTCCGGCCGCCCGCTGGCGACCACGTGCCCGTCGCCGACCAGCAGCCCGCACTTCGTCGACACGAAGACGTCCGCCCGACGCTCCTTCAGCACCCGTCCCAGCAGCAGTTCGTTGGTGAACGGCCCGTACATGTCGGCCGTGTCGAGCAGGCTCACCCCGGCGTCCAGGGCCGCGTGCACGGCCCGCAGCGAGCGGTCACCCCGCTGCTCCGACCGGCTGTACCCCCAGCTCATCGGCATGCAGCCGAGGCCGATGGCCCCCACGTCGAGCGCCGTCGCCCCGATAGTCCTGCGCTCCACGTGCCGCTACCCCTCCCTGTGCCGCCCCCCAAAGTAACCAATGGCGCGCGGGATTCTTCGCATAGCCTCCCGGTCATGACACTCGCACCCACCGCCGCTGACGTGTGGCTTCCGATCCCCGCCGACGAGATCGACGGGCTGCCCGACCCGGGCGCGTCGGGGCTGAACTACCTTTTCTGGGACGGCGGAGCCGACTTCCCGGCCGACCCGGCCGACTGCGGCTTCTACGTCGTCCCGTACATGAAGGGCTCCGAGATCGCGGTCCGGCCGCTCGCCGCGATGACCTCGCTGCGCGTCGTCCAGACCCTCTCGGCCGGCATCGACCACGTCGTGCCCGGCCTCGGTTCCCTCGGCCCCGGCGTCTCGGTCTGCAACGCCAAGGGCGTCCACGAGGCCAGCACCGCCGAACTCACCCTCGCCCTCGTCCTCGCCTCGCTGCGCGGCATCCCCCGCTTCGTGCGCGGCCAGGACGCCGAGGAGTGGCGGGACGGCTTCTACCCGGCGCTCGCCGACAAGTCCGTCCTGATCGTCGGGTACGGATCGATCGGCTCGGCGATCGAGGACCGGCTCGCGCCCTTCGAGTGCGCGCGGGTGGCGCGCGTCGCACGCTCCGCGCGCACCACGGCCCGCGGCCCCGTGCACGCCCTGGCCGAGCTGCCGGCCCTGCTTCCCGAGGCCGACGTGGTGGTGCTCTCGACTCCGCTCACGCCGGAGACCCGGCACCTGGCCGACGCGGGGTTCCTCGCCCGGATGAAGGACGGGGCGCTGCTCGTCAACGTCGCCCGGGGCCCGGTGGTCGACACGAACGCCCTGCTCAAGGAGGTGGAGAGCGGAAGGATCACGGCGGCGCTCGACGTGACCGACCCCGAACCGCTGCCTGCCGGGCACCCGCTGTGGCACGCTCCCGGTGTGCTCCTGACGCCCCACGTCGGCGGTTCCACCTCGGCGTTCATGCCGAGGGCGAAGCGGCTGATCGCGGCACAGGTCGGACGGTACGCGGCGGGGGAGGAGCTCGCGAACGTCCTCCGCACCACCTGAGGTCGCCACGGGCGGCGTGCGCCCCCGTCACGCGCCGCACGCAAGCCCCCTGTCCGTCACGGAGAGTACTGCGGCCCTGTCCCTGAGTGACGGTCCTGGTGTATCGTCCCGGATCGGGGGACATGCGTCGTGTACGGGCTGACGCTGGGGAGCGAAGTGACGGGTCATCAGATTCCGAGGGGGGTGACGGGTGAAGCACGGCCGACGGACCGACGGTCCGGCGCGGCGACGCCGCCGGCGCGCCTCCCGCACCTCGCCGCCGGTCTCACACGTTCGGTGCCGGACCAGGCCGCGCCCCACCGCGCGGAGTGCCTGGACGGCACGCCGCCCATCGACGCCGCGGGCCCGCGCCGCGTCCCGGACCCCTGCCCCGAGGCGACTGCCCCGGGGGCGTACGCCCATGCCGGCGCGCACGGTCCGGACCCCGCGCGCCCCGCGCGCGACGTGCCCTCCGCACGCCGCGGCGAGACCGACGCCCCCGCCGGCCCCCGGAGTCCGCACGCCTTCGGCGGGGCGGACGGTGAGGGCGGCGGCTTCGGGCACGACGAGGAGCGGGAGAGCGCGGTGAGCGCCACCGGCGCCACGGCGGTGATGCGGCGCGGCCCCGTCGCCGGGCTGCCCGGACCCGAGCACTCCGCCCCCGGCCCGGACCGCCCGGCCGCCTGGGCCGGCTCGCTCCTCGCGCAGGTCGCCCTCGGCCTCGTCTGCGCCGGCTACACCACCGGCGCCGCCCTCGGCTGGGGCTCGCCCCGGCTCGCCCTCGTCATGGGCGACTTCGGGCTGAGCGTCGCCGCCTTCACCGCCGCCGTCTCCTGCTTCCTCTACGCCAGGGCCGAGCGCGGCGGCACCCGCCCCGCCTGGCTCCTCTTCGCCTTCTCGTCCTTCATGGCCGGCGCCGGGAACGCCGTCTGGGGCTGGTACGAGGTCGTGCGCGGCCAGGAGGTCCCCGAGTCCTCCGTCGCCGACCTGTTCTTCTTACTCTTCGCCCCGCCCGCCATCGTCGGCCTCCTCGTCCTCGCCAAGAAGCCCGTCACCCGGGCCGGCTGGGTCTGCCTGGGGCTCGACGCCTGGCTCATCGCCGGGTCCCTGCTGACCCTCTCCTGGAGCCTCGCGCTCGCCCACACCGCCCACTTCCAGGGCGAGTCCGTGGCCCAGGCCGCACTGTCGCTCGCGTACCCGCTGCTCGACATCGTGCTCGTCAGCATGGTCCTCGCGCTCCACTTCCGGCGCTCCCAGGCCAACCGCTCGGCGGTCAACACCGCCATCGCCGCGCTCGCCCTCACCGTGCTCTGCGACGCCCTCTTCACCTCGCCGCTGCTGCGCGCCAACTACGTCTCGGGACAGCTGCTCGACGCCGGCTGGTTCGCCGGCTCCCTGCTGCTCGCGTACGCCCCCTGGGGCGTCCACCGCCCGCCGGAGGTGGCGGCGGCCCGGGGCCCGGGGCTGCCCAGCCGGCCCATCGCCGGCTCGCTCGCCGCCCTCACCCCGTACCTCGCGGCCGCCGTCTGCACCCTCGGCATCCTGTACAACGTCGTCGAGGGGCGCCGGGTGGACCGCGTCGTCGTCCTCACCGGCTGCGCCGTCGTCCTCGCCCTCGTCGTCCGCCAGGGCATCATGCTGATCGACAACATCGGCCTCACCCACGAACTGGCCCAGAAGGAGAACCACTTCAGGTCGCTCGTGCAGAGCTCCAGCGACGTCATCATGATCGCCGCGCCCAACGGCGTCCTGCGGTACGTCAGCCCCGCCGCCACCGGGGTGTACGGTCGCGACGCGGAGGAGCTCATCGGCTCCGAACTGGCCGCGCTCATCCACCCCGAGGACCTCGGCGCCGTCGTCCACGAGGTGCGCCGCTTCCTCGCCGCCTCGCCCGCCGAGGAGCCCACCACCCGCATCGAGTGCCGCTTCCGCTCCGGCACCGGCGACTGGCTCAACGTCGAGTCCACCGTCAACCGCCACCAGGGCGGTCTGATCTTCAACAGCCGTGACGTCACCGAGCGCGTCCGGCTCCAGGCCCAGTTGCAGCACAACGCCGAGCACGACCCGCTCACCGACCTGCCCAACCGCGCGCTCTTCACCCACCGCGTCGGACAGGCCCTCGGCGGCCGCCGCTCCTCGGACCCCGGCACCGCCGTGCTCTTCATCGACCTCGACGGCTTCAAGGCGGTCAACGACCGGCTCGGCCACCAGGCCGGGGACGACCTCCTCGTCCAGGCCGCCCGCCGCCTCCAGGAGGCCGTGCGGGCCGGGGACACCGCCGCCCGGCTCGGCGGCGACGAGTTCGCCGCCCTCATCCTCGGCGACGGCCTGCGCGACCGGGCCGCCCGCGAGACCCAGGTCAAGGAGATCGCCGACCGCCTCAGGCTCACCCTCTCCCGCCCCTACCGCGTGGACGGGGGCACCGAGGTCCGGGTCGCCGCCTCCATCGGCGTCGCCTTCGCCGAGCCCGGCATCGGCGCCGGCGACCTGCTGCGCAACGCGGACCTCGCCATGTACCGCGCCAAGGCCGGCGGAAAGGACCGGGTCGAGCTCTACGTGCCCCAGATGCAGGCCGAGGTCGTCCGGCGCACCGAGCTCGCCGCCCGGCTGCGCAGCGCGCTCCACGACGGGGAGTTCGCCCTCCTCCACCAGCCCGTCGTGGAACTGGCCACCGGCCGGGTCTCCGCCGTCAGCGCGCAGGCCCGCTGGCGCTCCGCCCAGGGCATCCTCTTCACCCCCGCCGAGTACCTGCGGGTCACCGACGACGGGGAGCGCACCGCGGAGCTGGGCCGCTGGCTCCTGGAGGAGGCCGTCGAGCAGGCCGCCGACCGGGCCGGCGCCGGCCACCGGGCCCCGGTCTCCGTCCGGCTCTCCGCCCGCCGGCTGCTCGACCGCTCGATGCCCCTCGGCTCCGTCGAGGCCCTGCTCGCCCGCCACGGGCTGCCCTCCGGCTCCCTCGTCATCGAGCTGGCCGACACCGACCAGCGGACCCCCCTCGACGAGCTGGAGCAGCGCCTGGTCGCCCTGCGCCGGCTCGGCGTGCGGATCGCCCTCGACGGCTTCGGCAGCGGACACGTCGCCGTCCACGCGCTCAGGCGCCTGCCGGTCGACATACTGAAACTGGACAGGGCACTCGTCGAAGGAGTGGTCGAATCCGCCCGGCTCCGCAAGATCACCAGCGGGGTGCTCCGCATCGCCGGCGAGCTGGGCATGCAGACCGTCGCCGAGGGCGTCGACGTCCCCGAGCAGGTGCTGGCCCTGCGCTCCATGGGCTGCCGGCACGCGCAGGGCATGGCCTTCTCGGGCCCCCTCGACGAGTACCGGCTTCGCCGCGCCCTCGTGCGGGGCGACTACCCACTGCCCGGAGCCGTCTCCGTACCGGCCGGGACGGGTCCCGAGGAGCGGCGGAATCCATCCCCCGAACAGCTCACATGATGAGACGCGCGTCCCACCCACTTGACAGTGGTGTGGCCCGAGAGGGAGGGTCAGTGCCATGCGCACCCGAATTCTCGTACTTGGAAAGCGCGTCGGCTGAAGCCGGGCCCCTGAAGGCCGGCTGAGAACCACCCGACGCGCTCCCCTCGCTTGCCTTCCGGCACGAGGGGTTTTTTGTTGCACCGGTTCTCCCGGAAGTCGACGCGAAACCCCGTAAAACCCCCGCAAAAAACCCTCTGCTTCGAGAAGAGATGCTGATGACCGAGCAGGCCACCGGGCACCATCCGCAGCCGCGGCCCCGCAGCGGCGCGACGCCCGCCCCCACCGTCGAGCACGTCACGGGCGCGCAGTCCCTCATCCGTTCTCTCGAAGAGGTGGGTGCGGACACCGTCTTCGGCATCCCGGGCGGCTGCATCCTCCCCGCGTACGACCCGATGATGGACAGCACGAAGGTCCGCCACATCCTGGTCCGCCACGAGCAGGGTGCCGGCCACGCGGCCACCGGCTACGCCCAGGCCACCGGCAAGGTCGGCGTCTGTATGGCGACCTCCGGTCCCGGCGCGACCAACCTGGTCACCCCGATCGCCGACGCGCACATGGACTCGGTCCCGCTGGTCGCGATCACCGGTCAGGTCGCCTCCAAGGCGATCGGCACCGACGCCTTCCAGGAGGCGGACATCGTCGGCATCACCATGCCGATCACCAAGCACAACTTCCTGGTCACCAGGGCCGAGGACATCGCGAAGACCATCGCCGAGGCCTTCCACATCGCCTCCACCGGCCGTCCCGGCCCGGTCCTGGTCGACATCGCCAAGGACGCCCTGCAGGCGAAGACCACCTTCTCCTGGCCCCCGCAGACCGACCTGCCCGGCTACCGCCCGGTGACCAAGCCGCACGCCAAGCAGATCCGCGAGGCCGCGAAGCTCATCGCCGCCGCCAAGCGCCCGGTCCTCTACGTCGGCGGCGGCGTCATCAAGGCGGGTGCCACGGCCGAGCTGAAGATCCTGGCCGAGCTCACCGGCGCCCCCGTCACCACCACCCTGATGGCCCTCGGCGCCTTCCCCGACAGCCACCCGCTGCACGTCGGCATGCCCGGTATGCACGGCTCCGTCACCGCCGTCACCGCGCTCCAGAAGGCCGACCTGATCGTCGCCCTCGGCGCCCGCTTCGACGACCGCGTCACCGGCAAGCTCGACAGCTTCGCCCCGTACGCCAAGATCGTCCACGCGGACATCGACCCGGCCGAGATCGGCAAGAACCGCGCCGCCGACGTCCCGATCGTCGGTGACGCCCGCGAGGTCATCGCCGACCTGGTCCAGGCCGTCCAGGCCGAGCACAGCGAGGGCAACCAGGGCGACTACTCCGCCTGGTGGTCCGACCTGAACCGCTGGCGCGAGACCTACCCGCTCGGCTACGACCTGCCGGAGGACGGCAGCCTCTCCCCGCAGCAGGTCATCCAGCGCATCGGCCGGCTCGCCCCCGAGGGCACCATCTTCACCGCGGGCGTCGGCCAGCACCAGATGTGGGCCGCCCACTTCATCGACTACGAGAAGCCGGCCACCTGGCTGAACTCCGGCGGCCTGGGGACCATGGGCTACGCCGTCCCGGCCGCCATGGGCGCCAAGGCCGGCTCGCCCGACCGGACGGTCTGGGCGATCGACGGCGACGGCTGCTTCCAGATGACCAATCAGGAGCTCACCACCTGCGCCCTGAACAACATCCCGATCAAGGTCGCCATCATCAACAACGGCGCCCTCGGGATGGTCCGCCAGTGGCAGACCCTCTTCTACAACCAGCGCTACTCCAACACCGTCCTGCACTCCGGCCCGGACGACGTCAACCCGGAGGCCAAGGGCACCCGCGTCCCGGACTTCGTGAAGCTGTCCGAGGCCATGGGCTGTGTCGCCCTGCGCTGCGAGTCCCCGGACGACCTCGACAAGGTCATCGCCGAGGCCAACGCCATCAACGACCGGCCGGTCGTCGTCGACTTCATCGTCCACGAGGACGCCCAGGTCTGGCCGATGGTCGCCGCCGGCACCTCCAACGACGAGGTCATGGCCGCGCGGGGCGTCCGCCCCGACTTCGGCGACGGCGAAGACGACTGAGCGAGCAGAGCGAAAAAGGAAGAGACCCAGACATGTCCACCAAGCACACGCTCTCCGTCCTGGTCGAGAACACGCCCGGCATCCTCGCCCGGATCGCCGCCCTGTTCTCCCGCCGCGGCTTCAACATCGACTCCCTCGCCGTCGGCGTCACCGAGCACCCCGACATCAGCCGCATCACCATCGTGGTCAGCGTCGAGGACCTGCCCCTGGAGCAGGTGACCAAGCAGCTCAACAAGCTGGTCAACGTCCTGAAGATCGTCGAACTCGAGCCCAGCGCCGCGATCCAGCGCGAGCTCGTCCTGGTGAAGGTCCGCGCCGACAACGAGACCCGCTCCCAGATCGTCGAGATCGTCAAGCTCTTCCGCGCCAAGACCGTCGACGTCTCGCCCGAGGCCGTCACCATCGAGGCCACCGGTTCGAGCGACAAGCTGGAGGCCATGCTCAAGATGCTCGAGCAGTTCGGCATCAAGGAGCTCGTCCAGTCGGGCACCATCGCCATAGGGCGTGGCGCCCGGTCCATCACGGACCGGTCCCTGCGGGCACTCGACCGCAGCGCCTGAGAGTCACCGGAAGCCGACCGCCGGTCCGTCCGGCGGTCCGACTGACGAGACCCGAAAACCTCCCTTCCGCTCCCCGCCGTACGGTGGGACGCAACACCAGCACCTCAAGGAGAATTCCAGTGGCCGAGCTGTTCTACGACGCCGACGCCGACCTCTCGATCATCCAGGGCCGCAAGGTCGCGGTGATCGGTTACGGCAGCCAGGGTCACGCCCACGCGCTGTCGCTCCGCGACTCGGGTGTCGACGTCCGCGTCGGTCTGCACGAGGGCTCCAAGTCCAAGGCCAAGGCCGAGGAGCAGGGCCTGCGCGTGGTCACCCCCGCCGAGGCGGCGGCCGAGGCCGACCTCATCATGATCCTGATCCCGGACCCGATCCAGGCCAAGGTCTACGAGGAGTCCATCGCCCCGAACCTGCAGGACGGCGACGCGCTCTTCTTCGCCCACGGCTTCAACGTCCGCTTCGGCTTCATCAAGCCCCCGGCCGGCGTCGACGTCGCCCTGGTCGCCCCGAAGGGCCCGGGCCACCTGGTCCGCCGTCAGTACGAGGAGGGCCGCGGCGTCCCCGCGATCGCCGCCGTCGAGCAGGACGCCACCGGCAACGCCTTCGCGCTCGCCCTCTCCTACGCCAAGGCGATCGGCGGCACCCGCGCCGGCGTCATCAAGACCACCTTCACCGAGGAGACCGAGACCGACCTCTTCGGCGAGCAGGCCGTCCTCTGCGGTGGCGCCTCCGCGCTCGTCAAGGCGGGCTTCGAGACCCTCGTCGAGGCCGGCTACCAGCCGGAGATCGCCTACTTCGAGTGCCTCCACGAGCTGAAGCTCATCGTCGACCTCATGTACGAGGGCGGCCTGGAGAAGATGCGCTGGTCCGTCTCCGAGACCGCCGAGTGGGGCGACTACATCACCGGCCCGCGCGTCATCACCGCCGACACCAAGGCGGAGATGAAGAAGGTCCTCACCGAGATCCAGGACGGCACCTTCGCCCAGAACTGGATGGACGAGTACCACGGCGGTCTGAAGAAGTACAACGAGTACAAGACCCAGGACGAGCAGCACCTCCTGGAGACCACCGGCAAGGAGCTGCGCAAGCTCATGAGCTGGGTGAACGACGAGGAGGCGTAAGCCCCTCGGCGCGGGGCCGGACACTCTGTCCGGC
>NZ_JBHTST010000146.1:0-22108 GCF_042794995.1 Streptomyces sp. NPDC056503 | reverse complement strand
GGTACCGATGGCGCCGCGGCGGGCGGGGCGGCAGCAGCGGGGCGATGCGTTCCCACAGCTCATCAGGCACAAGATCATCCGACACCCGCAACACTCTGCCGCCACCCGACCTGACCGCCAAGCCCCTACGCCGAACTCATTCTGAAACGATCAGTTAGGCGCGGTCTTCTGTCGGCCCGCCGCCCTCTCCTCTCGCGCACCAACATGAAGGAATCGCTGTCATGAGCACCATCGGTTTGATCGGCAGTGGGCTGATCGGGAGCACCGTCGCCCGGCTTTCCGTCGCCGCGGGGCACGATGTCGTCCTGAGTAACCGGCGCGGACCTGAGACGCTGGCCGGGCTGGTCGCGGAGCTAGGCTCACGTGCCCGTGCCGCGACGCCAGCCGAGGCGGCGAAGGCCGGGGACATCGTCGTCGTGACGATCCCGCTGCACGCCTACCGCACGGTCTCTGTCGAGCCGCTGCGCGGCAAGGTCGTCATCGACACGAACAACTACTACCCCGAGCGCGACGGCCGGATCGGCAAGCTGGACGACGAGACCACGACGACCAGCGAGCTGCTCCAGGCCCACCTGCCCGACTCGCACGTCGTGAAGACCATGAACAACATCTTCTCGGTGCACCTCGGCAACCTCGCCCGGCCGACCGGCGATCCCGAACGCTCGGTGCTCGCGGTTGTCGGTGACGACGCCGCCGCCAAGGAGACGGTCACGGCCTTCCTCGACTCGATCGGCTACGACGCGCTGGACGCCGGTCCGCTCGCCGAGGGCTGGCGCTTCCAGCGCGACACCGCCGCGTACAGCGACCCGTACTTCAGCGAGGGATACAGCCTGGCCGCGACGAACGCGCAGGGAGCCGCTCCGGGGCCGGGCCGCACCGTCACCGCGAACACGCTGCGGGCTGCCCTGGCGGCGGCGAAGCGATACCGGGACATGTGACGCTGGCCGGGCAAATCCTCAGGACGGCCTCACCGCCGGCCGGGCACGGCTTGCGAGGCCGTGACCGGGCGTACCCGCCCGCTCGTGTCCACGCCCAGTCGCTAGTGCGGCGGCTGGACTCTCAGCGTGGGTCCAGCTGGACCACCTTCGGGCGCCCGCAGCGGCGCGGTAGAGGAGATTCTGGAGTCATGGGTAAGGACCGCAACGCCGAACTGGGTGACTTCCTGCGCTCGCGCCGCTCCCGGCTGCGTCCCGAGGAGGCCGGGCTGCCGCCGGGCGTAAGCGCCGGTACACGGAGGGTGCCAGGTCTGCGGCGGGAGGAGGTCGCCCTGCTGGCCGGGGTGAGCAGTGACTACTACACGCGTCTGGAACAGGGCCGTCACCCCCACGTGTCGGACCCCGTGCTGGACTCCGTCGCCCACGCCCTGCACCTGGACGACGTGGAGCGCGGCTACCTGCACGACCTCGCTCGCAACACCGCGGGCTCACGTCCGGGTGCCACCGCCCGGACCCCAGCGCCCGTACCGCGCGTACGGGCCGCGGTCCACCAGATGCTGGACGTGCTGGGCGAGGTCTCCCCGGTCCTGGTCGTCAACCACCGCCGGGACGTCCTGGCCGCCAATCGGCTGGGCAAGGCGCTG
Source organism: Streptomyces sp. NPDC056503 (assembly GCF_042794995.1). Taxonomy (NCBI): domain Bacteria; kingdom Bacillati; phylum Actinomycetota; class Actinomycetes; order Kitasatosporales; family Streptomycetaceae; genus Streptomyces; species Streptomyces sp. NPDC056503. The sequence goes on along the minus strand of NZ_JBHTST010000146.1, from coordinate 20,529 downwards.
ATCACCGACTTCGACGCGCTCCCGGCCCGTGAGCGCAACCTGGCCCGGTTCGTCCTGCTCGACCCGGCCGCCCGCGAGCTCTACGCCGACTGGGACGAGGTCGCCGAGAACCTGGTCGCGGTGTTGCGCCGTGCTGCCGGCAGCCACCCGGACGACCGGCTGCTCAACGAGATGATCGGCGAGTTCGTCGTCAAGGTCCCACGGTTCGGTGCCTGGTGGGACAGCCATCAGGTCCGCCAGTGCGACCACGGCGAGCAGCGCTTCCACCACCCGCTCGTCGGCGACCTCACCATGCACCACGAGACCCTCGCCCTGCTCGGCGAGTCCGACCAGGAGATCTGCCTCTACACCGCAGAGCCCGCCAGCGCCTCCGCCGAAGCCCTGCGCCTGCTCGCCAGCTGGACCGCCCCCGACATCGCCGAAAGGAACACCGCCGATGACCATCAGCGCCACTGACCCCACCCCCTCCGCGTCCGGCACGCACCTGCGGCTGCTGTGGCCCGAGTGGCAGGGCGCCGGCGCCGACGTGGTCGGCGAGCTGGCCGGCGAGTTCCCGCTCGATGTCGCCCGCCGGGCCTACACCGTCGGCACCACGGTCCTGGCGGCCGTACTCCCTCCGCACGACGGGCCCGTCGCCACCGTTCCCGTCCCTCTCGACGACCCCGGCGAGGACGTACGGGACGGCATCGAGTCCAAGACCGTCCTGACCCGGCAGCTCAACAACGCCCTGAAGATCATCACGGAACAGGAGCCTGCGCGCATCACCACCCTCGGCGGCACCTGCACCGTCAGCGTCGCCCCCTTCACCTCGCTCGCCGCCCGCTACCCCGACGACCTCGCCGTCGTCTGGATCGACTCCCACCCCGACATCGACACCGGCGACACCAGCTACAACGGCTACCACGCCATGGCCGTCTCCATGATCACCGGCCACGGGGACCCCGAGATGTCCAAGCTCCTCCCGGCCACCGTCCCGGCCGACCGAGTTGCCCTCGTTGGCCTGCACGAATGGGTCGAGGACGCCTACGCCCACGTCGGCGAGTGGGGCATCACCGCTTTCGGCCCGGAGGACCTGCGCGCCTCCAGCCGGCCGCTCCTCGACTGGCTCGCCGCCACCGGCTGCTCGCGTGTCGTCATCCACCTGGACGTCGACACGGTCGACGCGAACGAGGGCCCGCTCGGCCTCGGCAAGGTACCCGGCGGCCTCACAGGCGCCCAGGTCAAACGCATCGCCCACGACATCAACGGCGCGTTCGACATCGTCGGCACGACCGTCGCCGAGTTCTTCCCCCGCGACGTCGTCCACGTTCAGCAGGTCCTGAACGGCTTCCCCCTCATCAGCGGCTGACCTCCGCCTAAGCCGCTCGCATCACTGATCCGCTCGCGCCTGTCCTGTCACCTGCCTCGACAGGCCGATCGGGCGTCTCGTCCTGCCCCGAAGCGCGCGCGTGCACCAGCCTGCTCGCTCGGTCATGTCCTCAGGAGCAACCCCCTCATGCCTTTGATCATTTACGTCCTCGGGTTCGGCACATTCGCCCAGGGCACCTCGGAGTTCATGCTCTCGGGCCTGCTCCCTTCCCTCGCCGGAGATCTGGACAGATCACTGTCCGAGGCAGGGCTGCTGGTGTCGGCGTTCGCGATCGGCATGGTCGTCGGCGCTCCCCTGCTGACGCTGGCTACTCTGAGGCTGCCTCGGCGCGCGGCCCTGATCGGCTTCCAGGCCGTGTTCGCTGCCGGGCACGTGGCCGCCGCGCTCGTGCCGCACTTCGGTTTCCTGCTGGTCATGCGGGTGGTGACGGGCATGGCGTACGCAGGGTTCTGGACGCTCGCGTCGGTCGCAGCGGTCTCGCTCGTCGCCACCGACCGGCGCGGGAAGGCAATGTCCGTGGTGGTGTCCGGGCTGAGCCTGGCCATGATCCTCGGTGTTCCGGCCGGCACGCTGCTCGCCCAGCACGCCAACTGGCAGGCCGCTTTTGGGGCGGTGGCTGTCACGACCGCGCTGTCCGCGGTGGCAGTGTTCTTCACTCTGCCCACCGGACACGACACGACGACTGCGCGGCCGACGCCGCGCAAGGAACTGTGCTCGCTTGCCGTGCCGCGGCTGTGGGTTGCCTACGCCACCACCGCGCTGACCACCTCCGCCACCATCGCGGTCTTCTCCTACCTCGGCGCTCTGCTGCAGGACGTCACAGGTGTGACCGAGGGGCTCGTCCCGCTGGTGCTCGGACTGTACGGAGTGGGTGCTCTGACTGGCCTCACGATAGGCGGCCGGATCGCCGACCAGGCCCCCTTCGGCGCCCTGCTCAACGGCATGGCTACAGTCGCGGTCGTGGCCGCCGGCATCTCGGCCGCCGCACACGCTCCCATGGTGGTGATCCTGCTCACCGTCCTCTTGGCCGCCGGCGGCTTCCTCACCAACCCGGCCGTCAACGCCCGCGTCTTCGGCATCCTCGGCGAAACCAGGACGCTGGGCAGCGCGATGAACATCGCCGCCTTCAACGTCGGCATCGCCGTCGCCCCCTGGATGTCCGGCCTGGTCATCGACGCGGGCCCCGGCCTCGCCGGCATCGGCTGGGTGGGTGCCGCGTTCGCTCTCGCGGCCATGGCGAGCACCTTGCTGGACCGGGGCCTCACCCGCCGCCACCGGCACGCGACGCCCGCCTCGGCAGTCACCGAAGTACCCGAGCCCGAGTATGTCTCCACGCTCCGGTAGCAGGACCCGGCCGGGCCAGCACGCCGACCACCGGCCCCTCCCACCCAGGTCGGCTGACGCTTTGAGCTCGGCCGGGCTGTTGTCGCTTCCCGACTCGTTGTCGTGGTGAACGCGCAGGAACTCGGTCCGGCGCACACCCGCGATCACCTCTACGGGACCGGCTCGTAGCTGACGAGGGCCTCGGGGCAGTTCTCGGCGAGTCCGAGGAGCGACTGACGCTCGGTCTCATCGGCGGCCAGTTCCCAGCGCAGCTTCGTCGCAACCCAGGTCGCGGCGTAGGCGCAGTGGTAGGAGGTGTCCGAGGGCAGCCACTCGGCGATGAAAGAGGCTCACTAAGGATCTTCAGAGTGGTCACCGATCGGGTGACGGCCAAGGGCGGATAGCAGACGAGGCCTTCGGGCAGTGGTTCGAGATGTCTGACGTCTCAACCGCTGTGATCGGGAGACCCCTCACCACCAGACAAGCAGCCGTCAACCGAGCACACGCCCGACTCCGCTTCCCCGTCGAGCGAGCCTTCGCCCGCCTCAAGGCCTGGCGGATCTTCCGCAAAGCCCGGATCAGCCCCAACCGACTCACGTCAATCACCAAGGCCATCCTCACCCTCGAGAGACGACGCTGAAGATCCTTACTGATTCAAACGGGTGGGGCGCCTCGAAGGGCCGCCGTATGGCGCTCCCGGCAAGTACGGGATGCTGACGGCGACCGGGAGGAGCGCCTGGCAAACGCTTCCTCCTAACGGTGGGAGACTTTCCCTCTTTCCGGCGATCGCCGCTGGTCACTTGGGGTGAACAGGAGCCCGGCGCCGTTCCTGGCCCCGGGCGGAAGGCGTTGGAGAGGGTGTGAGTACCGCAAGCACAGCTCCGATACTGACCGTTCCTCTCGTTTCCCCCGCTCCTCCTGTCGTGCACGACTCGGGCGCGGACGCCGCGCCCGGCAACATAGTCGTCGCCTCCTGCACCACCCTCGGCACCACCCTGATCGTTCACCTCACCGGGGAAATCGACCACTACAGCGCAGCCCCGCTGCGAACCCTTCTGGCCTCGGCAGCGGACGACGGCTACTGCGGCCTCGTCGTGGACACAGCCCAAGTCACCTTCTGCGACTCCGCGCTCCTTGCCGTCCTGGGTTGGTGGCCCCAAAACGGCCGACGCCTCAGCCTCGCAAACTGCTCCCGGGCCGTTCAGCACCTCCTGGACGCGGCTGCCTCCACCTGGCAGCAAACCGGCCGGCCCGCCTCCCGTCCCAGGAGAAACCGGCGCCACCGACCGTCTCCTTCCGTCTCACAGAGGCCGGGCAGCAGTACGCCGGACGCCTGGGCCGCAGGAGAGCGATAACCCGCATCAGGCGAGCACAGCGTTGTCAGTGGGGATGCTGGGGCCGGTAGCGGTCAGGCCATCGGCTCCAGCGCTCACCGGCACGTTGTCAGCCGGCTTGTGTGCGGTGCCACCATGCCCTCGCCCGCTGCATTATCCCCGGCGAGCGTCGACTGCTACGTCCAGGATCCGCCTGTGCTGCAACAACGTATCCGCGGCTGGTGAGGAAGATAGCTGTATAAACCCACTCAACGACAGCACCCGCCCCACCGTGGCTTGCTATCAGCAGGCCTTCGCCCGCATTGCCGACGCGTACCGCGGTCGGCGAATGAGGCGGCGACTTCCAGTACGGCCGTCTCACTCGCCCATGCTCTGAGCCTCCAAGAGGAATCGACCAGCATCAGTCCAGCAGCGTGTCAGTCCACCCACGGGGGGCTGCTCTTGCGGCCGGTGACCGGCCGTCCGGCGATCTCGGACAGGTCCGCCTCTTCTGCCAGCAGACGCCGCAGCCACCGGCTGACTGCTGCATCTCACGGTCGTCAGCTGGTCTCCTTCGTCGATGTCTCCCTGCTCGCGGGGCGGACCAGGGCCAGTGACCCAGGAATACGGCGGCCGAAGGCAGCGACGGCCGGGATGACGGCGACGCCGTTGCGCGTGGTACGAGCGGCCAGGCCTGCTGCCAGGGGCCGCACACTGGCGTGGGGGCTAGAAGGCGAAGATGTCGCCGGTGGTGGAGAGGCCCCGTCGGCGAGGAAGTCGTGGCGGTCACGGTGCCGGCGAGAGTGAGGACGGCGAGCGCGGCCCCAGCGAGGGCGTGGCAGGGCGCCGGTCGGAGTACGAGCGGTGGATTGCCGGGTCAGGTGGAGCGGGTCCAGCGGATGCCGAGCAGAACGAGCGCGGACACCCTCTGGGCCGGAAGAGCGGCGGTCAAGGCCAGAATGCGGTGCCGTGGTCGGTCTGGTCTCCCTCACCGGCCGCGAGAGCGGCACCGATAGCAGTCCGACCAACGTCCACGCGGCCGTCGAGAGCTTGCTCAAGTACCGGGGGACCGGCTGCATAGTCCTTTGGACGGCTGGGCCAAGGGGGCCACTGGTCTACGGTGCGGATCTCTCTTCTTGGATGCTCAGTCGCTGGGCTTGTCGAGGGGCCAGAGTAGTAGCGACTGAGCGCAGCGACTGTGGATACCTTCAGTCGCTGCCGTAAAAGCCCAGGTCAGAGTGTATGTGGAGACTGTGGCAGCGACTGAAGCGACTGAACTTCTATATATGGGCTGCGCAGATCGCGCGTGTGCGCGTTATATATACGGGTCTTGAGTCGCTTCAGTCGCTGTTGTGAGGGTCCTGAGCCTTTGACCTGCTCTTTTATGGAGCGACTGGGGGCAGCGATCGAAGCTGTTCGGTCGCTGCCCCCAGTCGCTCGGTCGCTGGGTCCGTTCGGCGTACGACTCGCCTGGGGCCATGTCGTCAGATCGAACAGGTATTTTCGCTAGTCTGTCTCCGATGTTGAGTCGCTTCAGTCGCTGATGGGGGAACGAAATGCCTGCTGACCTGCGGGTTTCCGTCAGCGACTCAACAGTGGCCGCCCACTCTCCTCAATCGCTGGCCCTCGCCCGATGGTGCGCGAGCCACGGCTGGCCTGTGCACCCCCTCGCCCCTGGCAGGAAGACACCTGCCGCCAGTTGCTCGGCCTGCCGCCAGCCAGGACACGACCACCGCACTTGCCTGTGCCGCGGGGAAGGCCGCTGGTGCCACGGGTTCTACGCCGCCACCCTGGACATGAACCGCATCCAGCAGTGGTGGGGTCCCCGCCCGCAGATGGGTGTCGCTGTCGCCTGCGGCCCAGCCAACCTCGTCGTCCTCGACCTCGACATGCACCCCACCCCGCCGCCGGACCGCAATCGCCTCCTGCCCGGGATTTCCATCGCCGACGACATCGACGTGTCAGCGATTACTACCGGCTTCCACACCATGGCCGTCCTCGCGGCGCTCCGCGGACAGCCGAACCCCGCCGACGACGCCACCACCCTGCGCGTACGCACCCCGTCGGGTGGCCTGCACATCTGGTACCGAGCCACCGACGCCCGCCGCTGGCAGAGCTCCGTCGGCTCCGGGAAGAACCGCGCGCTGGCATGGCAGGTCGACGTCCGCGCTGAAGGCGGCTACATCATCGCCCCCGGCACCCGCACCGACGCCGGCGTCTACACCCCCCTCGGGACCGCGCGCACCCCAGCCCCGCTCCCGGACTGGCTCGCCCATGAACTCCAGCGCACCCACCACCTGCCAGCCGCCCACGTACCAGCCCCCCGCCCCGTACCCGGGCGCGCCCGCCAGGCCGTCACCGCCGCCCGCCAGGGCGGCGACCCCATCGTCGCCATCCTCAGCACGGTCCTCGCCGAAGTCGCCGACTGCGCGAGCACCCCGGAGGGAGCTGGCTTCTCCGAGAAGCTCAACCGCGCGGCCTACACCGTCGGTGGCCTCGCTGCCGCAGGACACCTTGACGAGCACCACGCCCGTACCGCGCTCCTGGAAGCCGCCTGCCACGCCCGCCCCGGCCAGGAACACCGCGCCGAAGCCATCATCCGTAGCGGCATGACCGCCGGTGCCCGACGCCCCCTCCACCCCGGGAGCCGCTCGTGACCACCCCCGTCGGCGGCGAGCCGAACATGCTCTTCGACTTCGACCCCCACGACCTGGCTGCCCAGATCATCGCCAAGTCCCGCCCTGTCCTGCCGCCCCAGCAGGCCGGAGAAGCCCTCCTGCCCGCTCCGAACGCCGTAAGCCCGGCAACGGCGCACGGCCTGCTTCCCGACTCCCTGACCGATCGCGGCAACGCCAAGCTGTTTGTCAGGCTCTACCAGGCCGACTACCGACACGTCCCCGGCCTGGGCTGGTACCGCTGGGACACCACCCGCTGGCAGGTCGACGAGGACGACTCCGTCCTGTGGGCCGCCGGCGACATCGGTGAGCACCTCGCCCTCACCGACCCCACCGGCGAGCACCCCGAAACCGCCCTGCGCAAGCACCGTCGCCGTTCCCTGAGCACCGCCGGCATCAACGCCCTGCTCGCCCAGGCAAAATCCGCCCCCGGCATGGTCCTCAAGGCCGAACACCTCGACGCCGACCCCTACGCTCTGTGCACCCCAAGCGGCATCGTCGACCTGCGCACCGGACTCCTGCGCACCCCGGACCCCAACAAGGACTTCCACTCCCGGTCCACCTCCGTCGGCCCGGACACCACCCCCATCCCGCGCTTCCGGCGCTTCCTCGACGACACCTTCGGCGACGACGCCGAAGGCGCCCAGATGATCGCCTTCCTCCAGCTCCTCCTCGGCTACTCCATCACCGGCGACGTCGGCGCTCAGGTCATGCCCTTCCTCTTCGGCGCCGGCAAGAACGGCAAGTCCGTCCTCCTCGACGTCCTGATGAAACTCCTCGGCGACTACGCCGACGCAGCCCCGCCCGGCTTCCTCATGGCCCGCCCCTTTGAAGGCCACCCCACCGACCTCGCAGAACTCCACGGCCGGCGCGTCGTGGTCTGCTCCGAGGTCAAGCCCGGCGACAAGTTCGACGAGGCCCGCGTCAAGCTCCTGACCGGCGGCGACCGCATCAAGGCCCGCCGCATGCGCCAGGACTTCTTCTCCTTCGCCCCCACCCACCACCTGTGGCTGCTGGGCAACCACCGCCCCGAAGTCGGCACCGGTGGCTTCGCCTTCTGGCGCCGTATGCGCCTGATTCCCTTCGAGCGCACTGTCTCCGACGACCGCAAGATCGACAACCTCGCCGACATCCTCGTTGCCGAAGAAGGCCCGGGCATCCTCAACTGGCTCATCGACGGCGCACGCCTCTACCTCAGCGGGCAAAAAGACCTCACCGGACCCGACAAGGTCCGCATCGCCACCACCGCCTACGCCGACACCGAAGACCACACCGGCCGGTTCTTCGACGAAGCCTGCATCCAGGGCCCCGACTGCCGCACTGAGCAGCGCACCCTTTACGACGCCTACCGCAACTGGTGCACAAGCGAGGGCTGCCTCGCCATGAACAGCCGCACCTTCGCCGCCCGGGCCCGCGAACTCCTCGGGCTGTCCTCCCCGAAAGAGATGATCTTGTCGAATTCGAGGAAGTACTACCCTGGCATCGGACTGCTCGCCCACGAGGAGACGTCATGAGTTCCCTGATCAGCGAGAACGATCTCAAGCACGAGACCGACATCGTCTGGCTTGAGGACGTCTCCACCCTCGAATACGTCCGCCAGAGCCTCGACCGCCTCCCCACCCGCTCCGGCAAACCCGCCTACCACCGCGACGGCCGCATGGTCGGCTACGCCGTGCTCAGCACCACCGCGAAAGCCTCCCGCGCATCCGGCACCTTCCGCCGCCGCGTCTTCTGGCTCCTCCCACACGACCGGGACACCGCCCCCCACGGCCTCTACGCCGGCTCCGCCCCCGCCGAGGCCATCGACCCCTTGACCCTCGCCCCGACCGTCAAGGGCCGCAAGACCGAGCGCTCCGAAGGCGGGCCGCCCTCCTCCGCCATGCAGGAGCTCGGCATAACGCTTCCCCTCTGACACCGCACAGCGACCGAAGCGACCGAACTTCCGACAAAGGGCAGCGAAAACGCGCCAGGGGAGAGTGGCCCGTCCCCACGGTGAAGCTCTACAGCAGGCTGTTGATTCCAACTCTGCTCAGCGGGCCAGGACAGCACCCGCGACCAGCGCCAACACCGCTGTGACGAGAAACCGCCACGCCCGAAACGGCCGACGGGACCAACGGGAGCCCAACCACTCCACCCCCCACGACCCGAGAACAGCGCTGAGCGCCCCCACGAACGCAGCCCCAACACGCTGATCACCCAGCGCGAAGGACAGCTGCATAACCCCTCCGGCCTGCATCAACCACGCCATCAGCTTCAGGAACCCGTAAACGGCAAGGCGCCCCTCCCGCGCCTCTTCCTCCGCAGTGACGATCTTGACGCGAACGTAGCGTGACACTGTTCTCCAACCAGAAAGGCAAGGGACCACTGCCCCTGCCAACCCGGCGCCCACCTGGGCCGTTACGGGATGCAGCGGCGCTTCGCCGCTTCGGGACCGTGGCCGGACATCTGTGCACCGTCCCGGCGGTCCGTCTCTACCTGATCCTGTGCTCGCTGGTGATCGACAAGCCGGTCCAGTGCGCAAGCTGACGCTCGCCGAGCTGTGCCACCTGCTGCCGCGCAAGGCGGGGGCGCCGGGCGAGCGGCCGGAGCCTTCGAGCGCCTCGCGGATCCAAGGCCTGCTCGACCAGCGCACTCGGGCCGGCCTGATCACCATCCCGGAAGGACGCCCCCTCCCGACATCCTCCCGAGCCCTGGCGGCCAGTTCCTCCAGGAGTGGGTGGGGATGGGGGCTGGTCACAGCCATCCTTCCCTCGTGTGCCGCTCTGCCCCAGAGGGTCGATGGCAACCGATCCTTGCTCACCCGTGATTCGAACGGATTTGCCCTCAAAGTTTCTTGAACTGCTCTTTTGCGGCAAGATTCTGAAATTCGAGGGCTCATTCAGGGCTCAATCCGGTAGGGTTTCCTTGGAGGTGAGTCATGTCCATGGACCCGAAGAGGGACCCGAGGGAAGCGGCGCTGTTCAGGGCCGTGGAGGATCTGCTGGCGGGTGGCCCGGAGTTTCCGGCTCCGGCCGAGCGGGCGCGGCTGCGTGAGGCGGCCGGTGTGACGCAGGCCGCGCTCGCCCGTGTTCTGGAGACCACGCCGAACACGGTGAAGAACTGGGAGTCGGGCCGCAGTGAGCCGCGCCCGCCGCGCCGCGCCCCGTATCTGGCGCTGCTGGAGGGCTGGGCACGCAAGTACCCCGCTCCCGCCCCCGAGCCGGCTTCTACTGCTCCCGCGGAGCAGCCGCCCGTCGGGAACTCTGCTCCCGTAGCGACTGCTGTCCCGGTCCGGCCCCGGCCGGGCAAGGCCCGGCCGGTGTCAGCACCGCGCCGCCCGGCCGCGCGGAAGACCGCGGTGAAACCGGCAGCTGCCGCGGTCGATGCGCGGTTCGTGAACGGGCCGCTCGCCGTCGTCGACGCCGACGCCGCCGGGCAGGTGTCCGCTTACTGCGTCGGCGGCCTGGTCCTCGACGTCCCCGCCGAGTCCCTGCCCGAACTCGTCGAGTGGACCCTTGCCGAGGCACGGCTCGGTGCGCCGCGGATGGACAGCTGGGGCCGCGACGCCGACCCGCTCATCGCTCTTACCCCGGGGGCGCTGGAGTTGTTCGGTCTGCCGGTCGAGCTGTCCGAGGACGAGCAGCACGCGGGCCGGCTTCCCGCCGGTCATCCGGTCCTGGAAGAGCTGGCGGCGGCCGAGTGGCAGCTGACCCGGCGCGGGTTCGGACCGTGGGCGAGGATCTACCGCCCCGCCCAGGGCGGCCGCCGTGCCTGCGTGCAGCTGTGCATCCCGTCCTGGCGTGCGCTTCATGCCCGCTCGTGGGGCCACGCCGAGGACCTGGCGCCCGCGGAACTCGCCCGCACCCTGGGCCTGTACGCGCAGCGTGTGATGACCCCCCGCGGCTCCACCGCGGTCACCGGCCTGGAGCTGATGACCGCTCTGCACCCGCCGACCCGCGCTTCCCAGCCGGACGCCGACGGCCACCGGCACAGCGTCCACAACCCCGGCTCACTCGGCAAGGACCCGGTGGACCCCGCGCCGTGCGAGGCGATCGACGGCCACCCCGTCCTCGCGCACCTGCCCCGCTTCCACGTCCGCGGCCCCGCCGAGCGCCTCTTCGAGGAGGCCTACGACTGGGCACGCGAGCTCACGGACGACGAGTGCATGAAGAGCCATCTGGTCGGCATCGACGTCAACATGGCCTTCGCCGCCGCCGCGAACGGTCTCCCGGTCGGCCTGTCCGCCGCGCCGGTCCATACCGTCGACCCGGTCTTCGACCCGGCGGTGCCCGGCTCCTGGCTGGTCGACCTCTCCCACATCGACCTGAACCGCGTCCGTGTCGGCAAGCAGTGGACGCAGCTGCGCGGTGAGCTGCTCCCCAGCCCGTTCACCCCGACCGGCGAAACCCCCCAGGGCCCGGCCTGGTACGCCACCCCGACCGTCGCCTACGCCGTCGAACTCGGCTACGACGTCCACCCCCTGGAGGCGTGGCTGCGCCCGCAGGCGGGCCGGTACCTGGACGGCTGGTACCAGCGGCTGCGGGACGCGTACGTGGCGACCATGGACGATCTCGGTGTCGCCGAGAAGCTGCCGCCCGCCGACTTCCTCACGGCGATGGACGGCTGCAAGACCCGCGACCCCGAAGCCGCGATCGTGCTGGGCGCGATCAAGAACACCGTCAAGGGCGGCATCGGCAAGCTCCAGGAGAAGGCCCGCGGCGGCGGCTGGCGACCGGGCCAGCCCTGGCCCGCGCTCGCCCGCCCGACCTGGCGCCCCGACATCCGCGCCGCGGTCATCTCCCGCGCGCGCACCAGCATGCACCGCAAGATGATCGCCCTCGCCGCCGCCACCGGCGCCTACCCGGTCGCCGTCCTGTCCGACTGCGCCGTGTACGCCACCGACGGCCCTTCCCCGCTCGACGCCCTCCCATACGGCCCCGACGGCAAGACGATCCCCGGCTCCTTCCGCATCGGGGTGTCCCCGGGCATGGTCAAGCACGAGGGCACCCAGACGCCGCTGTGGGCGGAGCAGCTGCGCGAGCAGGCTCAGTCCCCGCTTTTGAACCTGGCCCGCTACATCAAGGCCGGCACCACCGCCGGCCCGGACACGGGGGAGTAGACCCATGGTCGTGAGATCGGTCGGCGAAGGCCTGGACCGGATGCTGGAGAAGGCCTTCACCCGCAAACCCCCGCGGTCCGCGGGCGCCCAGATGCGGTTCCTCGTCAAACAGCTCAAGGGCACCAAGGCCGTGGCCCAGGCCCTGGGGATCTCCCAGCGCACCGTCGAGCGGTACGTGAAGGACCAGATCAAGCGCCCCCGCCCGGACCTCGCCGGGCGGATGGCCGGCGAGGTCCGCAAGCGCTGGCAGCCGAAGGTGCGGGAGAAGGCGAAGCAGGCGGCCGTGACCAGCCAGGGCGTGATGATCGACGTCCGCGCGAGTCTCGGCTACGCCGCCCCGGCCGGCACCACCGACGAGGCCCGCGAACGCCACCTCACCCTCGCCCTGCCCCCGCACCACGCCGGACGCCTCTTCGACGCCCAGGAACGCGGCGGTGAGCGGCAGATGCGCCAGGCCGTCGCCGACGCGCTGAAGGACGTGTACTTCCAGCAGCGCGGCACCCGCGCGGCGAGCCTGGACGAGGTCCGCATGCTCGACGTCCAGCACATCGAGTTCGAGCTGTGACCGGCGCGGAACGCGAGGACGCGAGCAAGGAGGACTGTGTCCGGTGAGTATCTGGAGCCCGCAGGACGTAGCCCGCGACTTCGTGCGCCGGCATGCGGCCGGACTGGACGCGCAGGACATCGCCCGCAAGGTCGCTGAAGCGGCGCAACGAAAGCGGGAGACCGCCGCTGACGCCCGACATGGCACCCGGCCCAGCGAGGGCCTGGTGGGCCTCGACATCGACCCGCAGCTCCTGGCCGACTCCTGGGCGGCCAAGCACGTCGAATGGCGGCGGGTCCAGGCCCTGCTGGCAGCGTCCGGCCGGCCGGTGTACGCCCCGGCCGACGACGAGGCCGGCAGCCGGTGGGCGCGCGAGCGGGAGCAGCACCACGAACAGAGGCTCGCGGCCGCCGCCGCGCACCGCGAGCAGCTGCGGGAGGAGCGTTCCGCTGCCGCCTTCCAGCTGCGGCTGACCGCCGACACGGCCGCCCCGCTCTACCAGGCCGCTGCCCGCTTGGGCCTGACACCGCAGCAGGTCCTCGCGCACCTCGCCGCCCGGGTCGAAACCGGCCACGACGGATCCCTGTCCGTGCCGGCCTTCCACCTCGACCACCCCTGACCCGCACCCTGGCAGAGAAGGAGGCAAGAGCCCGTGAGCACGACGATCCACCTGCGGGAGCACCAGACGGCCGGCCTGGCCGCGATCCGGTCCTGGCTCGGCTGGCCCCACACCAGGACGCCGCGTCCGGCGGGGGAGCGGGCGACGTACGTGTCGGCGACCGGCTCCGGCAAGACGTACACCGCGGCGGCCGCGGCCCGCGACTTCTTCCCCGGCGGCCGGATCCTGGTCATGGTCCCCACCCTCGACCTCCTGGCCCAGACCGTTCAGGCCTGGCGCAGGATCGGCCACACGGGCCCGATGGCCGCCGTCTGTTCCCTGTACGGCGACGACGTCCTCGAAGGCCTCGGGGTGCGGGTCACGACGAACCCGATCCAGCTCGCCCTGTGGGCCGGCAGCGGCCCGGTCGTCGTGTTCGCGACGTACGCCTCCCTCGTCGACCGTGACGATCCTGAGGACTTCACCGGCCGGGCGAAGATCCGCGGCCCGCTGGAGATGGCCCTCGCGGGCGGGCAGCGGATGTACGGGCAGCGGATGGACGGCTTCGACCTGGCGGTCGTCGACGAGGCCCACGGCACCGCCGGCGACGCCGCCCGCCCCTGGGCCGCGATCCACGACAACACCCGCATCCCGGCCGCCTTCCGCCTCTACATGACCGCCACCCCGCGGATCCTCGCCGCGCCCCGCCCCGGACCCGGCGGCGAGCAGCCGCCGATCGTGTCGATGACCAGTGACCCGGACGGTACCTACGGCCAGTGGATCCACGAGCTGGGCCTGTCGGAGGCGATCACCCGGGAGATCCTGGCCGGCTTCGAGATCGACGTGCTGGAGATCCGTGACCCGGACCCGGTCCGCGGCCTGTCGGAGGAGGCGCTGCGCGGCCGCCGGCTCGCCCTGCTGCAGACCGCGCTCCTGGAGCACGCCGCCCGGCACAACCTGAAGACGGTGATGACCTTCCACCACCGGGTGGAAGAGGCCGAGGCGTTCGCCGCCCGACTGCCCGCGACCGCAGCCGAGCTGTACGCGGCCGAGCCGACCCTCGACGCCCTCAAAAAGGCGGAGGAGGCACTGCCCGGGTCGTCGATCGAGGCCCGTTTCTACGACCTCGACCCCGGCCGTCACGTCCCACCCGACCGGGTCTGGTCGGCGTGGCTGTGCGGCGACCACAAGGTCGCCGAACGCCGCCAGACCATCAACCAGTTCGCCAACGGCATCGACGCCGACAACCGACGCGTCCACCGCGCTTTCCTCGCCTCCGTCCGCGTCCTGGGCGAAGGCGTCGACATCACCGGAGAACGCGGCGTGGAGGCCGTCTGCTTCGCCGACACCCGCGGCTCCCAGGTCGAGATCGTCCAGAACATCGGACGCGCCCTGCGCCCGCGCACCGACGGCACCGCGAAGATCGCCCGGATCATCGTCCCCGTCTTCCTCCAGCCCGGCGAGGATCCCGAGGACATGGTGGCCTCCGCCTCCTACGACCCCCTCGTCGCCGTCCTCAACGGCCTGCGCTCCCACTCCGAACACCTCGTGGCCGACATCGCCTCCCGCGCCCTCACCCGCGGCGAGGAGCCCCGCAGAAGCCACCTCCAGCGCGACGAAGAGGGCCGCATCATCCCCACCGCGCCCGGCACCGGCGACGAGGACCAGGCCGACGACGCCGCGCAGGACGCCGTCGAATCCGTCCTGCTCCACTTCGCCGGCCCCCGCGACCCCGCCACCATCGCCGCCTTCCTGCGCACCCGCGTCTACCGCCCCGAGTCCCTGGTCTGGCTGGAGGGATTCCAGGCTCTGCGCCGCTGGCGCGCCGACAACGGCATCACCGGCCTGTACTCCGTCCCCTACGACACCGAAGCCCCCCTCGGCCAGGGCGACGGCGAGCGGCTGTTCCCGCTGGGCCGCTGGGTCCACCAGCAGCGCAAGAACCTGCGCGCCGGCACCCTGGAACCCCACCGCAAGGCCCAGCTCGAAACCGAGGGCATGGTCTGGGAACCAGGCGACGAGGCCTGGGAGACCAAGCTCGCCGCCCTGCGCACCTACCACCACGCCCACGGCCACCTCGCCCCCCGCCAGGACGCCCTGTGGGGCGAGAGCGACGAGGACACGATCGCGATCGGCCAGCTGATCACCAACCTCCGCCGGCCCGGCGGCCTCGGCAAGGACCCCGACCGAACCACCACCCGAGCCGCCCAGCTGGCAGCCATCGACAAGGAATGGAACTGCTCCTGGCCGCTCGACTGGCAGCGCCACCACCGCGTCCTGGCCCGCCTGGCCGCCGACGAACCCGACAACCGCCTCCCCGACATCGCCCCCGGCGTCATCTACGACGGCGACGACCTCGGCGCCTGGATCACCCGCCAGCATCGCGCCTGGGACACGCTCACCGACGAGCAGCGCACCCGCCTCACCGCCCTCGGCATCACCCCGCCCACCGCCGAGCCGGCGCCCGCTTCCGGCCGCGGAACGGCGGCGGGAAAGACGTCGGCGGCCTTCCGCCGAGGCCTCGACGCCCTCGCCCAGTTCACCGCCCGCGAAGGCACCGGCGCCGCCCCCGCCCGCGGGCACACCGAAACCCTCGTCCTCGACGGCGAGCAGCACGACCACAAACTCGGCATCTGGTACGCCAACCTGCGCCAGCGCCGCGACAAACTCACCCCCGCCCAGCGCGCCGCCCTCGCCGAGCTTGGAGTCACCTGGGCCTGAACCGACCTTCGCAAGCCCTACCGCTGGTTCACCCACCGCCACGGGAGCCCTGCCGCAGTGCAACTCCACGGGGCGTCCGCTGGTCACCACCCGCATTCGAGGTATTGACGAGCAGACCGTCGACCGCGAGTCGATCCACGCCCGTACTAATGCACTTCACGACTGCGCTCGCCCCTTGACGACGGCCACCCGCAACCTGTTTGACGACCCTTGTGTCCCCCCGGCACCCTCGGGACGGGGGACACAGCCGTAGGCGGTGTACGCACCGACAGGGGAGGAGTCAGGGCGTGGCGAAGCAGTGCGTCTTCTGCGGGGAGAAGGCGGGAAGCAGAGAACACGTCCTGCCAGCCTGGATGGCCCGCGCGGCGCCGAAGGCGTTCACCGAGTCGAGCGGCGAGCGCAACCTTTACACCGGCGGCCAGATGAAAGTAATTCCCCACAAGTTCGCCACTATGACCGTCAAGTGCGTCTGCGGCACCTGCAACAACGGCTGGATGTCCCGCCTTGAAGCATCAGTCAAACCCTTCCTCATGCAGCTGACCCGCGGCGAGCAGATCGCCCTCGGTCCCGCTGAACAGACCGCCCTCGCTACCTGGTCCATGAAAACTGCGATGATGATGCTGCGCGCCTCTTACCTCGACGATCCACACCCCATACCCAAGTCCGACTACAAGCACCTGTACGAGTACGGAAAGCTGTCCATGCGGCGTATGAGGGCCAATGCCTTCTACGTGGAACCGCCCGGCGACGACGAGCACCACATCTGGGGCGACCTGCGTGTTCTCCCCTTCAGCACCCGCTACCGCGGCTATCAGGTCAAGCTGCGCGTTGGCTGGTTCGCTGTCCAGCTCCTTTCGGTCGCGCTGCCGCCCGCCTACGAGATCGGCCAGCTCGGGCGCACACTGCGCGCGCAGCCGTTGTGGCCAGCACAGGCCGACCAGTTCACCTGGCCGCCACTCAAGCCCTTGCCGTACGAGACGTGGCTAGCCATGGAACCGCGCCAGCTCGCGGTCATGAAGCGGCCCGTCTGACCGACCCCATGCCTTCGGCCACGGCCTCGCCGCAGGCGGTGGCCGATCTGCTTGGACGGCTGAGGGATCACTGCGCGGATTCCGCGCCGCCGAAGGTGCGCGCGGATCGCGCGGGATGAGTACGCGCGGTCAGCAGCGAAGCCCCGGACGAATGGCCATGCATTTGTCTGCGCCAGGAATCCACCAGCGAGTATCCCTGCTACGTCGAACCTGTCAGCCATGCTGCTACCTCAGGCGGCCCGCCTCCCCTGTATCGGGCGGCATCGCGAAGTATTCGCCACAGCCACAGTCGGAGAGCCTCATCGCTCCGGCCGACCGGAACGAAAGCGGCCGGCGCCCACTTCCGCCGAGGCGGGTGGCAAGGGCGCCGGCCAACCGAAAACACACACTCCGGGAGACCCGAGAGGCGTATCTCGCCTCCGAGTGTATCCGTATGGCCCGGTGCTGCGGACGCGACCACTTGCCCGAAGTGATGTAAGATGGGTAATGTTTTTTCTGACGGGTCGTGGCGGCTCGCCTGCACCGAACACCCTCAACCTTCCGCCGGAGCCTTCATGCCCTTCCCCGCCACGTCCCTGGCGGCCGCGGCGCGCCCGGCCACGCCCCGCTGGCCGGCGGCCGCCGGCGCTGCCGGGGCGGGCGGCCCGTACGACCCGGACCGCCTGTACACCTGAAACAACCTGCCGGCGGGGTGCCGCCAGCCCCCCCCGCCACCCAGTGATGGAGGAAACGAAAATGATCCGCGCCGGACGTCTCAGGTACGTCCAGACGATGGCCGACCTGGCCGATGCCCTGGGCAAGTCCCTCGGCACCGTCCGCAACACCAAGCCCTACGCCGCGCAAGGCCACCCGGCGCCGATCAGCTCGCCCACCTCCCGCGCCCAGCTCTGGGACGCCGAGCAGACCGAGGCCTACTACGTCGGCAAGCCCGTCCCCGAACTGCCCCAGGCCGACGACGACGAGGACCTCCTGGACCGCCACGAAGCCGCCGAGCTCCTGGGCATCAAGCCGGTGAGCTGGAACACCTACAAGCAGCAGGACCAGGACCTCATCAACGGCATGGTCCTGGTACCCGAAGGCCCCAAGGGAACCGAGCACTGGCCCCGCCGCCTGGTCCTCGCCTACAAGAACAAGCGCCCCGGCCGCGGCGCCGGCGGCGGCCGCCGCGAGGGCAGCGGCGACATGATCCCCCGCGACCAGATCCTGCCGCGCATCGCCGAACTCATGGACGCCGACCCCACCGTCACCGTGGAAGCAGTCGCCGACACCCTGGGCATCACCAAGTTCCCCACCGCCCAGTCAGGCCTGGCCACCCTGCGCGGCCGGCGGATCGCCGACCTCATCGAAACCCACCCCGGCCTCGACCCGAAGACCGCCGCCCTCCAGCTGGGCTACCCCACCAGCACCCACCGCGGCGCCATCACGATGGCCGAGCGCGAACTGCACGCCCGCAGCGCCAAGCCCTACCTGCAGCAGACCGCAAACTTCCTGGCCGCGGCCGGCATCGCCCCGCCCACCCAAGTGGAGATGCGCCAGGTCGACGGAGAACACCTCACCACCGCCCTGCCACTGGCCGCAGGCCAGCCGGCGCCCGCACTGGTATGGGACGAACGCTTCGGATGGCGAACCGCGACCAGCCGCCGGCACCCCATCGGCAAGCCCACCAAGACCGCACCCGAAGGCGAAGGAATCCGCTACCTGGGCACCGGCCTTAAGCCCGACCCGGAAGAGCTGCTCACGGCACTGCGGGACCAGCGCCGCGGCACCAAGCACCCCAAGACGCTCCTGGACGAGCACACCAACGGCGAGGACTGAGGCGGGGCGACGCCAGAGAAAGAGCCCGAACCCGCCTGCTGGTTCTGCGACTCGTACGGTGACGAGGTTGACGAGGCCGACGCGTGCTGCCCCGACGGCGGGCCGAACCGGCATACGACCGCTGACCGGTTCGCCGCCAGTGCGCGGCGGGTCGTTCCGCGGAGCCCCCTGGCAGGCGCGTGGGGCCGGGGCGTCGTACGGTCGCGGTGACGCTCCCGATGGGCGTACCCGGCTGATCCCCCGCGTACTTCGCACGGCGCGGGGGATCTCCTGCCGGCCAGCAGAAGACCAGCCCCGCGCTGTGTGCCGGCGGGATCGACAGCGACGAGCTGCGCGCCGATTCCCGCCGCCCGCTGGTGCCGATGCGGTGGCGAACAGCACGAACGCCGAAGCGGCCCCGCCAAAAGGCGAGACCGCTTCATGCGCAGCCGGTTCGGTGCCGGACCCGGTCGACGCGACCTTCCCGGGAACGGCGGCCCGCCGCCGAAAGGCAGCACCAGACGGCGGACCGCCGAGCGGCCGTGGCCTTCCCGCTCAGGCATGCACGCTCGGAGCCCCGGCGTATTCGACGTCCGGCTCCGGCGAAGGTTCCCCGGTTTCCGGGTCGGTGAGACAGGCCCCGGCGATCTCGCCGGGGCTGAGAGGCGTGGCATGGAACCCCTTGAGCTTCCAGCCGCGTACGCGGGAGGTCTTCTCGTCGAGGCAGGTGCGCACCGTTGCGCTTCCGCCCTGGCTCGCCATGAGGCGGAGGATCACCAGGGCCTCCAGGACGGCATCGCGGTCCGCGTCGAATTCCTTGCCCTCGATGATGAACGGGATGGCGATGCCGAGGCGGCTGGCGTTCGCCGAGGTTTCGAGGGTGAGGGTGTGATACCCGGTCCCCACCGCGCGGAACAGACCCATCAGCAGAGATCCGGCGCGCTGGATCTCCTGCAGGGGGTCGTGCGGTTCGTGTGCCATGTCGGTTCCTCTCGGTCTGCTTTCGGACGCCGGGTGACTGCCACCGTCAACCGGCAAGGAAACTATATCATTCAAGAATCATGATGGGGGGTCGTCCCACGCTTTGCGGTTCAGGGCGTGCGCGCCGCTGGCCAGGCTCGCGGGATATGACGCCTGGGCTCCGGTCCGCAAGATGCCGGCGCGACTGACAGGCTGACCGCGGTACTCGGACGTCGTCCCTTATGGTTGTTTGGTTCGTTGTGCTGGGCATGACGAGTCTTGCCGAGCGATTGGTGCCGTCGGCTCCACCACCGCTGTGAGCGCAAGCCAGAGCGCTTCCTCGCCTTCGCGGCCATCGCCGCCAGCCTCGTCGACTACCGGCGACTCACTAAATGAAATGATGTCCGAGGCGGAAACGTATGTGCGGCTGGGGCGCCCGAGTCGGCTGCCCGAAGAGGGGGGCTCGGTGAGTGATCTGCCACGAAGGTTCATCTGGTTGATGGCTGCTGCTGGAGGGGTTCTCGTTGCGGCGTTGATCGGTTTCCTGATGGACCTGACCGAGGATCAGAGCCGTGCGCCACTCACTGTCACTGACGTGGAGGGGGTCTGGTCTGCTTCGGACGGCGGACGTCTGACGGTCAGGGCCGACGGTTCCGCAGAGCTGGAGCGGGTGATGGAGCCGGAGGCAGGCTGCGGGCAGTCTGCCGGGCAGGTTCACTTCTCGTACACCGGTCCGGCGACCTGGGCGTTCGACACCTGGCCTGACGAATCACCGGGAATCAGGTTCGACTACCGAGGCGCAGCCGGAGGGAAGACGTGCAAGGTCTACCTCTCCGTCTCGGTCTCAGACGAGACCGGCAGTGTGGGGTTCTTCCCGCGCAACCCCGAGCCGTCATACACGCGCGGAGGCACACATCCGGGCTGACCGCAGGCCTCCTCCACGGTCCAGCGGCGTCCCGCGGCCTTGGCGAGCGCGCTCGGCGGGACGGGGCGGGCCGAGTGCGGCGGTAGAAGGCGGGTTCGCCGGTGCGCCGGTTGCGTCGGACGGAGACCGCACGGATGCTCGGGCAAGGGGGAGGCGGCACGGCGCTGGCCGTGCCGCC
>NZ_JBHTST010000145.1:0-22277 GCF_042794995.1 Streptomyces sp. NPDC056503 | reverse complement strand
CGGGCGCCGCCGGAGTCGTTGATGCCGACGACCGGGCAGCCGGTCTTCAGCGCGAAGTCCATCACCTTGATGATCTTCTGGCCGTACGTCTCGCCGAGCGCCCCGCCGAAGACCGTGAAGTCCTGCGAGAACACGGCGACGGGACGCCCGTCCACCGTGCCGTAGCCGGTGACGACGCCGTCGCCGTACGGCCGGTTCCTCTCCAGCCCGAAGTTGGTGGACCGGTGGCGGGCCAGCTCGTCCAGCTCCACGAAGGAGCCCTCGTCGAGCAGCAGGGCGATCCGCTCACGCGCGGTCAGCTTGCCCTTCGCGTGCTGCTTCTCCACCGCGCGCTCCGAGCCGGCGTGCGTGGCCTCGTCGATACGGCGCCTGAGGTCCGCGATCTTGCCCGCGGTCGTGTGAATGTCGTTCTCGTACTGCTCTGCCGGCTCGGACATCGGGATACGGCTCCCTGCCTGGTCACGGGGGGTTCGTTGACTGCGAATGGGCTACTGAAGGCCTACTGATCCGTAGGGTATCGACGCCGATACGGTTCGGCACTGCGGTCTTTGCCACACCTAGTCTGGCTTGCATGACGTCCTCCAACGCCTCCGGCGGTCCCTGGTCCGACCTCGAACGACCCCCGCTCAACGCCCGTGTGCTGCGTCAGGCCCTCCTCCTTCCGGAGGGGCTGTGGAGCTCGCTCGACGTGGTCGCGAGCACCGGGTCGACCAACTCCGACCTGGCCGCGAGGGCAGGCGAACTGCCCGAAGGGGCCGTGCTCGTCGCCGAGGAGCAGACCTCCGGGAGGGGCCGGCTCGACCGCAGCTGGAGCGCCCCCGCGCGGTCCGGGCTCTTCCTCTCCGTCCTGCTCAAGCCGGACGTGCCCGCGCACCGGCTCGGCTGGCTGCCGCTGCTCACCGGAGTGGCCGCCGCCACCGGCCTCGTGAAGGCGGCCGGCGTCGACCTCTCCCTCAAGTGGCCCAACGACCTGCTGGTGACGGTCGACGGCCAGGAGCGGAAGGCCGGCGGGATCCTCGCCGAGCGGGCCGGCGAGGACGGCGTCGTCGTCGGGCTCGGCATCAACGTCTCGCTGCGCGCCGACGAGCTGCCCGTCCCCACGGCCGGCTCCCTGCTGCTCGCCGGCGCCGTCTCCACCGACCGCGACACCCTGCTGCGGGCCGTCCTGCGCTCCCTCGCCGACTGGTACGGGGCGTGGGTGCGGGCCGACGGCGACCCCGAGGCGTCCGGGATCCAGGCGGCCTACACCGCCGAGTGCGCCACGCTCGGCCGCCGGGTCCGCGCCGACCTGCCGGGCGAGCGGATGCTGGAGGGCGAGGCGGTCTCCCTGGACGGCGACGGACGCCTGGTCGTCGCCACCGAGGGCGGCGGCACGGAGGCGGTCGGCGCGGGCGACGTCGTCCACCTGCGGGCGACGGGCTGAGCCCCGCACCGTTCCGGCGTGAGCCAGCCCACACCTGTCGTATCGTGGAGCGCGATCCAGGCGAACAGATCGGCAGGACAGTGGGCAGCGGCAGGGAACGGGCAGGAGGCGGCCGGTGACCGTCGACGACGCGAACACGGGCGACGGCCGGTCCGAGCCGCACGAGCCGGACCAGCCGGACCAGCCGTCCGGGGCGGACGAGCCGTCCGGGGCGGCCGGGGCGGCGGAACCCTCCGGGGCCGCCGAGCCCTCGGCGTACCCCACCCCCCACCACGCCGTCGACCACACGGTCGAGCCGACCGACGACCCGCTGGCCATCCGCCTCGAACAGCTCATCCTCGGCGCCGACCGCCGCTACACCCCCTTCCAGGCCGCCCGCACCGCGGGCGTCTCCATGGAGCTGGCCTCCCGCTTCTGGCGGGCCATGGGCTTCGCCGACATCGGGCAGGCCAAGGCGCTCACCGAGGCCGACGTGCTCGCCCTGCGGCGGCTCGCCGGCCTCGTCGAGGCGGGGCTGCTCAGCGAGCCGATGGCGGTGCAGGTGGCCCGCTCCACCGGGCAGACCACCGCCCGACTGGCGGAATGGCAGATCGATTCCTTCCTGGAGGGCCTGACCGAGCCGCCCGAGCCGGGCATGACCCGCGCCGAGGTGACGTATCCGCTGGTCGAGCTGCTCCTGCCGGAACTGGAGGAGTTCCTGATCTACGTGTGGCGGCGGCAGCTCGCCGCCGCCACCGGGCGGGTCGCGCAGGCCGCCGACGACGAGGAGATGGTGGACCGCCGGCTCGCCGTCGGCTTCGCCGACCTCGTCGGCTTCACCCGCCTCACCCGCCGCCTGGAGGAGGAGGAGCTGGGCGAGCTGGTCGAGGCCTTCGAGACCACGTGCGCCGACCTGGTCGCCGCGCACGGCGGCCGGCTCATCAAGACCCTCGGCGACGAGGTGCTGTACGCGGCGGACGACGCCGGCATCGCCGCCGAGATCGCGCTCCGGCTGATCGAGACCCTCAGCCAGGACGAGACCATGCCGGCGCTGCGGGTCGGCATCGCCTTCGGCACCGTCACGACCCGGATGGGCGACGTCTTCGGCACCACCGTGAACCTCGCCAGCCGGCTCACCTCGATAGCGCCGAAGGAC
Source organism: Streptomyces sp. NPDC056503 (assembly GCF_042794995.1). Classification (NCBI taxonomy): domain Bacteria; kingdom Bacillati; phylum Actinomycetota; class Actinomycetes; order Kitasatosporales; family Streptomycetaceae; genus Streptomyces; species Streptomyces sp. NPDC056503. The sequence continues at coordinate 19,719 of NZ_JBHTST010000145.1, read as the reverse complement.
GCCGTCCTGGTCGACAGCGCCTTCGCCGAGGAGCTGACCCGCACCGGCGAGGTGCCCGTCTCCGAGGCCGGGGCGGCGGAGGAGGCGGCCCGCGCCGAGAAGGAGGGGCGGGCCCCGGAGACGTACCGCTTCGCGCTCCAGCCCATGTGGCAGCGGTCCGTCCGCGGCCTCGGCGTCGTGGAGCCCTGGCTCCTGAACCGCCGGCCCACCTAAGATCCCTCCCGGTGAACCATGTGAACCGTCGTTAACCGGGAGGGCGCAGGAGATGTCCGAGCAGCGTTTTGGTGAGTTCGTGCTGGTCCGCAAGGAGGGACACGTCGCCGAGTTCGTCCTCGACCGGCCCAAGGCGATGAACGCGGTCTCCTCCGAGATGGCCCGCTCCATCGGCGAGGCCTGCGCGGCGCTCGCCGCCGACCGGGACGTCCGGGTCACCGTGCTGAGCTCCTCGAACGACCGCGCCTTCTGCGTCGGCGCCGACCTGAAGGAGCGCAACTCCTTCACCGACGCCGAGCTGGTCCGCCAGCGGCCCACCGCCCGCGCGGCCTACACCGGCGTCCTGGAGCTGCCGATGCCGACCGTGGCGGCCGTGCACGGCTTCGCCCTCGGCGGCGGCTACGAGCTGGCGCTCTCCTGCGACCTCATCGTCGCCGACGCCACCACGGTCGTCGGCCTGCCCGAGGTCTCCGTGGGCGTCATCCCCGGCGGCGGCGGTACGCAGCTGCTGCCGCGCCGGGTGGGTGCCGCGCGCGCCGCCGAGCTGGTCTTCACGGCCCGCCGGGTGGAGGCCGCCGAGGCCGCGGAGCTGGGCCTGGTGGACGTGGTCGCGGAGGACGCCCGCACGGCCGCCCTGGAGCTGGCCGGGCGGATCGCCGCGAACTCGCCGGTCGGGCTGCGCGCCGCGAAGAAGGCGATGCGTCTCGGCCAGGGCCTGGACCTGCGGGCCGGCCTGGAGGTCGAGGACGCGGCCTGGCGCTCGGTGGCCTTCTCGGGCGACCGCGCCGAGGGCGTGGCGGCCTTCAACGAGAAGCGGAAGCCGGAGTGGCCGGGGGAGTGACGTCCCGGATCCGAATTCTCGCGAGGTGTCACTTTCCGTGACGTCTCGGAAGGAAAACGGGTCAAACCTCCCTAAGCTGGAGGATATGGGAGAGGACGTGCGGCTGCGGGCCGTGGTGGCGCTGGCGCAGGGGATGGCGGCGGCGCACACCCCGCGCGAGTTCTGGCGGGCCGCGGCGCTCGGGGCGTGCGCCGGTCTCGACGGGAGCTTCGGCGCCCTGTCGGTCTGGGAGCGCGACCACGGGCGGCTGCGGGTGTTGGTGAACGCCGGGGAGCGGGCCGCCGGCGAGGAGGAGTTCCCGGACGCGGAGACGTATCCGGTGCACCAGTTCCCCGAGATCACCGAGTTCCTCCACGAGCGGTGGGCGGTCGGCGCCGGTCCGCACGCCTGGATCGAGACGGCCGGCGCGGAGCGGGTCACCGGGCGCGTCGAGGGCCTGCGGCGGCGCGGGCGGGGCGGCTGCGTGGTCGCTCCGATCGTGCTGCACGGCCGGGCCTGGGGTGAGCTGTACGTGGCCAGGCAGCTCGGGGCGAAACCTTTCATCAGCGCGGACGCCGACTTCGCCAACGTCCTCGCGGCGGTCGTCGCGGCCGGCATCGCCCAGGCCGAGCGCCTGGAGGAGGTCCGCAAGCTGGCCTTCACCGACCCCCTCACCGGCCTCGCCAACCGCCGCGCGGTCGACTCCCGCCTCGACGAGGCCATCGAGCGCTACCGGGCCGACGGCTCCGTCGTCAGCCTCGTCGTCTGCGACCTCAACGGCCTCAAGCGGGTCAACGACACCCACGGCCACGCCGTCGGCGACCGCCTCCTGGAGCGCTTCGGCTCCGTCCTCTCCCGCTGCGGCGCCCGGCTCCCCGGAGCCCTCGCCGCCCGGCTCGGCGGCGACGAGTTCTGCCTGCTGGCCGTCGGTCCGACCGCGGACGAGGTCGTCGCCGTCGCGGAGGAGCTGTGCGTCCGCGCGGCGGAGCTGGAGCTGGGCGAGGGCGTCGCCTGCGGGGTCGCCTCCACCGGCGACCCCATCGGGCCCCTGAAGTCGGCCCGCCGTCTCTTCCGCCTCGCCGACGCGGCCCAGTACCAGGCCAAGGCGGCCCGTTCCTCGAAGCCGGTCGTGGCCGGCCGCGACGGCACCGTCATCCGTCTCGCCGACGCCCCGCCCGGAGGGCGCGACCGCCGCCGCTTCCGCGACGCCCCGACGCTGGAGCCGCCCCCGGGGCCGTGACGCCCCGGAGCCGCTCCCGCCCCTCGCGCGGGCCGCGGCGGGCCGCCGACTCGCCCCGGGCGTGCCGGGGGAACGGGCCCGGGCGGGTCAGACTGGAACCGTCGCGTCCGCCCTCCGGCGCGGCCGGGTTCCGGTAAGGGGCCCAGTGCCGCCGGGGCAGTGACAGATTGCCTAGTGACAGGTCGGTCTTCAATCCGTAGGGTGCTGAATATGGATATGCAGACAGTCGTTCTCGGCACGTCCGGCACGACCCCGCAGGACGTCATCGCCGTCGCCCGTCACGGCGCCCGTGTCGAGCTGTCGGAGGGGGCCGTCGAGGCGCTCGCCGCCTCCCGCGCCGTCGTCGACGCGCTCGCCGCCAAGCCCGAGCCCGTCTACGGCGTCTCCACCGGGTTCGGCGCCCTCGCCACCCGGCACATCGACCACGAGCTGCGTACCCAGCTCCAGCGCAACATCGTCCGCTCGCACGCCGCCGGCATGGGCCCGCGCGTCGAGCGCGAGGTCGTCCGCGCCCTGATGTTCCTGCGGCTCAAGACCGTCGCCTCCGGCCACACCGGCGTCCGCCCCGAGGTCGCGCAGACCATGGCCGACGTCCTCAACGCCGGCATCACCCCGGTCGTCCACGAGTACGGCTCCCTCGGCTGCTCCGGCGACCTCGCCCCGCTCTCCCACTGCGCCCTCGCGCTCATGGGCGAGGGCGACGCCGAGGGCCCCGACGGCACCGTGAAGCCCGCCGGCGAGCTGCTCGCCGCCGCCGGCATCGAGCCCGTCGTCCTCCGCGAGAAGGAGGGCCTCGCCCTGCTCAACGGCACTGACGGCATGCTCGGCATGCTGGTCATGGCCCTCGCCGACCTCGACACCCTCTACAAGTCCGCCGACGTCACCGCCGCGCTCTCCCTCGAAGCGCTCCTCGGCACCGAGAAGGTCCTCGAACCCGAGCTGCACGCCATCCGCCCCCACCCCGGCCAGGCCGCCTCCGCCGCCAACATGCTGGCCGTCCTCAAGGGCTCCGGCCTCACCGGCCACTTCCAGGCCGGCGAAGCCCCCCGCGTCCAGGACGCCTACTCGATCCGCTGCGCCCCGCAGGTCGCCGGCGCCGGCCGCGACACCATGGCCCACGCCCTCCTCGTCGCCGAGCGCGAGCTGGCCGCCGCCGTCGACAACCCGGTCGTGCTGTCCAGCGGAGAGGTCCGCTCCAACGGCAACTTCCACGGCGCCCCGGTCGCGTACGTCCTCGACTTCCTCGCCATCGCCGCCGCCGACCTCGGCTCCATCGCGGAGCGCCGCACCGACCGGCTCCTCGACAAGAACCGCAGCCACGGCCTGCCGCCCTTCCTCGCCGACGACGCCGGCGTCGACTCGGGCCTCATGATCGCCCAGTACACGCAGGCCGCCCTGGTCAGCGAGATGAAGCGGCTCGCCGTCCCGGCCTCCGCCGACTCCATCCCGTCCTCGGCGATGCAGGAGGACCACGTCTCCATGGGCTGGTCCGCCGCCCGCAAGCTGCGCACCGCCGTCGGCAACCTCGCCCGGATCATCGCCGTCGAGCTGTACGCCGCCACCCGCGGCATCGAGCTGCGCGCGGGCCTCACCCCGGCGCCCGCCTCGCGGGCCGCCATCGACGCCCTGCGCGCCGCGGGCGTCGAGGGTCCCGGCCCGGACCGCTTCCTCGCGCCCGACCTGGCCGCCGCCGACGCCTTCGTCCGCGAGGGCCGCCTGGTCGCCGCCGTCGAGCCGGTCACGGGCCCGCTGGCCTGACCGGACCCGCACACGGCGAAGGGCCGCCCCCCCGGGGGCGGCCCTTCGCGTCGGTGCCTGTGTCGGTGCCTGTGCCGGTGCGGATACCGGCGCAGGTCCCGGCGCCGGTTCCCCGCGCCGGTGTCAGGAGGCGCGGCCGTGCCGCCGCATCGCCAGGGCCACGAACCCCGCGCCCACCCCGAGGAAACCGGCCCCGCCCAGCACGTACGCGGTCGTGTCCGGCCCCCCGGTCTCGGCCAGCCGGCCCCCGTCGTCCTGGCTCACGGGCGGGGCGACCCCGCTCCGTAGCCCCGCCCCGGCCGCCCCGTCGGAGGCGTTCGCCGAGGGGACGAACCACAGGGCGCACAGCAGGGTCCCCGCCGCGGTGGCGGTCAGCAGCGGGCGTCGGGCGGCGGACACGCGGATCTCGTTCTCCCTCACGGAAAGCCCCGCGGGAAGCCCGCGGTGCGCCGATGCTAGTGAACCCAGCGGGTCGCGGGAAAGCCGAGGCCGGGCAGACCCTACGCTCCCAGCCATGAGCACCTCCGAAACCCCCGCCACCGGCACCGAGACCGTCACCGAACCGGCCACCGGGACCGCCACCCGCCACGTCCGCCTCCGCGTCGACATCGTCCTGGAGATCGACGGCCCGGCCGAGCTGACCACCGCCGCGGAGGGGCGGATCGACTCCGACGAGTTCATGCCGGCCGACGAGCGCGAGCACGCCCGCGCCGCCGTCCGCGAGGACTCCGCCGAGGCCCTCGCCTACCTCGTGGAGCCCTTCGACCTGGTCCGCGACCTCCCCGGCGTCGAGCTGGTCCAGGCCGCCTGGAGCAGCGAGGAGATCGAGTACGACCCCGACGCGATGGAGTGGGAACTCGACGAGGAAGATGGGGCCGAGGAAGACGACGAGCAGCCGTAGAGGGGCGCCGGCCGCCCTGCCCGCAGGCCCCGGGACGGCGTCCCGGGGCCGTTTCGCGCCCGGATCACGGTCCGGCGGGAACCGGACGCTCCGCACCTGCGTGTCGGTCAGTGTTGTTCAGTGGTCTTCCCCACAAACCCCCCGCTTCCGGAACCGGAGGGGGTCTCATGGGTGTTCTGATGGATTGACAGGGAAATCGGCGACGATGGAGAAGCGTGTGATGACGGTCGGCAAGCACCGCAGGAGCCTGGCCGCGGCGGCGGCGGTGCTCAGCGGAGTACTCGTGCTCTCGGCCTGCAACGACGACGACGCGTCCGGCTCGGCCGCGTCCGGCTCGCCCACCGCCACCTCACAGGCCCAGGTCGACGAGGCCGCCGAGCAGAAGACCTCCAAGGCGCAGATCACCATCTCGCCGGAGAACGGCTCGCAGAACGCCTCCATCAACAACGCCGCCAAGGTCGCCGTCACCGAGGGCAAGCTCACCGAGGTCACCATGACCTCCGCCGAGGGCACCGCGGTCAAGGGCGAGATAGCGGCCGACGGCCTCTCCTGGAAGCCGACCGGCCAGCTGGAGCGCGCCACCGTCTACAAGATCGCCGCCACCGCCGTCGACGCGGCGGGCCTGGAGGCGCACGAGAACTCCTCCTTCACCACCGTGTCGAAGGAGAACAGCTTCATCGGCAACTTCACCCCCGAGGACGGCTCGACCGTCGGCGTGGGCATGCCGGTCTCGATCAACTTCAACAAGGCGATCACCGACAAGAAGGCCGTCCAGGGCGGCATCAAGGTCTCCTCCAGCTCCGGCCAGGAGATCGTCGGCCACTGGTTCAACTCGACCCGGCTCGACTTCCGCCCGGACGACTACTGGAAGGCCGGCTCGACCGTCACCCTCAAGCTCGACCTCGACGGCGTCGAGGGCGCCGACGGCGTCTTCGGCGTCCAGCAGAAGACCGTCACCTTCAAGGTCGGCCGCAGCCAGGTCTCCACGGTCGACGTCGCGAAGAAGACGATGACCGTCGTGCGCGACGGCAAGGTGATCCGGACGATCCCGATCTCCGCCGGCTCCCCGGACAACACCACCTACAACGGCGAGATGGTGATCTCCGAGAAGTTCAAGGAGACCCGGATGAACGGCGCCACCGTCGGCTTCACCGACTCCGACGGCAAGGGCGAGTACGACATCAAGGACGTGCCGCACGCCATGCGCCTGTCCACCTCCGGCACCTTCATCCACGGCAACTACTGGGGCGCCCGCTCCATCTTCGGCTCCGTCAACACCAGTCACGGCTGCGTGGGCCTCGCCGACGTCAAGGGCGCCGGCGACCCCAACCAGATGGCCGCCTGGTTCTACGACCAGTCGATCACCGGTGACGTCGTGATCGTCAAGAACTCCAAGGACAAGACGATCGCCCCCGACAACGGCCTCAACGGCTGGAACATGGACTGGACGGCCTGGAAGGCCGGCTCCGCGGCCTGATCCCGCCCCGCACGCGCGAAAGGGCCCCCTCCACGTCGGAGGGGGCCCTCCCGTTTGCCCGGAGGGCCCCTTCACGCCGGAGGCGGTCCCCTTCCTTCCATGACGTCCGAGGTAATCGACCCGGCGGACCCGCCCCGGCACGCTGGTCCCATGACCGCATACGCGATGGCGAACCTCAGCCCGAAGCCGGTCCTCGACCCCGAGGTCCTCGACTACATGGAACGGATCCAGGACACCCTGGACCCCTTCGGCGGACGCTTCCTCGTGCACGGCGCACCCCGCCGCGAGGTCCTCGAAGGACAGTGGCCCGGCGCCCTCGTGATCATCGCCTTCCCGTCGTACGAGAAGGCGAGGGCCTGGTACGACTCCGAGCCGTACCAGGCCCTGCTGCCCCTGCGCACCCGCCACATGGCGGGCGACATCCTGATCATCGACGGCACCCCCGAGGGGTACGCGGCCGCCGCGACGGCCGCCGCGCTGCGGGCCGGCTACTCCGCCGGGGCCACCCCGATCGGGCAGGAGACGCCCGTGCCGCCGATGCCGCAGTAGCCCGCCGGGTTCTTGTCGAGGTACTGCTGGTGGTAGGCCTCGGCCGGGTAGAAGGGGCGGTCGGCGGCGGGGAGGACCGCGGTGGTGACCTCGCCGTAGCCGGAGGCCGTCAGGACCTTCTGGTAGGCGGCCCGGGACGCCTCGGCGGTCTCGGCCTGGGCGGGGGAGTGGGTGTAGGCGGCGGAGCGGTACTGGGTGCCCACGTCGTTGCCCTGGCGGAAGCCCTGCGTCGGGTCGTGGGACTCCCAGAAGAGCTTCAGCAGGGCCTCGTACGACACCTTCGCCGGGTCGAAGACGACCCGGACGACCTCGGTGTGCCCGGTGAGGCCCGAGCAGACCTCCTCGTACGTCGGGTTCGGCGTGTAGCCGCCCTGGTAGCCGACGAGCGTCGTCCAGACGCCGTCGGCCTGCCAGAACTTCCGCTCGGCGCCCCAGAAACAGCCGAGGCCGAAGTCGGCGACCTCCAGGCCCTCCGGGTACGGGCCGAGCAGCGGGTTGCCGAGCACCGTGTGGCGCTCGGGGACGGAGAACTCCGGCTCCGGGCGGCCGCGCAGGGCCTGCTCCGGGGCGGGCAGGACGGGGGTGCGGGACAGGAACATGCGGCATCTCTCCTCGACGCGGTTCGGCAGTGGGCACAACGCCGGCGCGCGCACCGCTGTTCCCCGGACGGGGCGGCCCCCTCAGCGGCGCAGCGTCGCCGGGCTCCCGCCGTTCGCCTCGTAACCGGCCACCGCCAGGTTCCGGTACAGGGTGTACTCCGCCGCCGGGTCGCCGCTCAGCGTCCACGGCACCGCGCCCACGTGGCCGTCCACGTGCACCAGCTGGTGCATCGCCTCCGCCCAGCGCTCGCCGCGCACCAGGAAGTGCACGAGCAGGTGGCGCACGTGCGCCAGCATCGGGTCGTCCGCGCGGGCCGAGTGCACCGCGTACAGCGCGCCCTCCATCGCCTTGCTCACCACCGCCGTGCGGTAGAAGTCCTGCACGAGCACCACGTCCGGCACGTGCTCGAAGACCGCGAAGAGCGGCAGCGCCGCCAGCAGCGAGCCGTGCGGCGCCCGCGCCGCCGCCGTCGTCGCGAAGTGGTCGGCCTCCTCGCGCGAACCGTGCCACTTCTCGCACCAGTAGTGCAGCGCCGCCAGGTGCGCCCCCATGTGCTGCGGCGCCCGGTCGATGACCTTCGCCCACACCCGGTCGAACTCCTCGTGGGGGTAACCGAGTCCGCGTGCCACCGCCAGCTGCGTGATGTACGGGACCGGGTCGCCGGGAGCCAGGAGGGCCGCCTCCTCGGCGACCTTCCGGGCCTCCTCCAGGATGATCCGGAAGTCGTCGCTGCCGGCCGCGGAGGAGCGCCACGCCTGCTGCACCAGGAACTCCGCGTGCACGGCCGCCGCGCCCGCGTCCTTCGGCGCGTCCGAACGCCAGGCGCGCAGCCAGGCCCCGCCGGCGCCCGGCTTCTCCGCGAGCTCCAGGGAGGCCGCGCCCGCGAAGGCCTGGACGCGCTGCCAGCGGACCTCGCCCTCCTTCGCCGTGCCGGCCAGCAGCTGGGAGGCGGCCCGCCAGTCCTGGGTCGCCTGGACGACGCGGAGGACGTCGAGGAGATCGTGGTCCGGCCCCGGGAGCCGCACGTCCAGCTCCTCCTGCCGGACGAATCCGTACGCGTCCGGGTCGGCCGCGTCGGGCGTGCCGGGCGCGACCTGCCGGATGCCGCCCGAACGGCGCCGCAGCAGATAGGGGCCGAGGACGCCGAAGAGCAGGCCCAGGGCGATCAGGAACCAGAGAATCTCCATGCGTCCATTGTCCAGGACACCGACGGGGACGAGCCCGGCCGGGACCGGGCTGTGGATAACTCCCGGACCGCGCCGCGGCTGTGGACGAATCGCGGCGGCGGACCGGCCCCGGCACTACGCTCCTGACCATGAGCGACCAGCACACCCACCAGAACTTCGAGACCCGCGCCATCCACGCGGGCAACACCGCAGACCCGCTGACCGGCGCGGTCGTCCCGCCCATCTACCAGGTGTCCACCTACAAGCAGGACGGTGTGGGCGGGCTCCGCGGCGGCTACGAGTACAGCCGCAGCGCCAATCCGACCCGGACCGCCCTGGAGGAGAACCTGGCGGCCCTGGAGGGCGGCCGGCGCGGCCTCGCCTTCGCCTCCGGCCTCGCCGCCGAGGACTGCCTGCTGCGCACCCTCCTCGCCCCGGGCGACCACGTGGTCATCCCCAACGACGCCTACGGCGGCACCTTCCGGCTCTTCGCCAAGGTCGTGCAGCGCTGGGGCGTCGACTTCTCCGTGGCCGACACCTCGGACGTCGCCTCGGTGCGCGCCGCCGTCAACGACCGCACCAAGCTGATCTGGGTCGAGACCCCCTCGAACCCGCTGCTCGGCATCACCGACATCGAGGCCGTCGCGGGCGTGGCCCGGCAGGCCGGCGTGAAGCTGGTCGTCGACAACACCTTCGCCTCGCCCTACCTCCAGCAGCCGCTGGCGCTCGGCGCGGACGTCGTCGTGCACTCCCTCACCAAGTACATGGGCGGCCACTCCGACGTCGTCGGCGGCGCCCTGATCGCGGCCGACGCCGAGCTGGGCGAGGAACTGGCGTACCACCAGAACGCGATGGGCGCGGTGGCCGGCCCCTTCGACTCGTGGATCGTGCTCCGGGGCATCAAGACCCTCGCCGTCCGCATGGACCGGCACAGCGAGAACGCCACGAAGGTCGCCGACTTCCTCACCCGGCACCCGAAGGTCACCCAGGTCCTCTACCCGGGCCTCGCCGAGCACCCCGGCCACGAGATCGCGGCGAAGCAGATGCGCTCCTTCGGCGGCATGATCTCCTTCCGCGTCGAGGGCGGCGAGGAGGCGGCGGTCGGCGTCTGCGACCGCGCCCGGCTCTTCACCCTGGGCGAGTCCCTCGGCGGCGTCGAGTCGCTCATCGAGCACCCGGGGCGGATGACGCACGCGAGCGTCGCCGGCTCGGCCCTGGAGGTCCCGGCCGACCTGGTCCGCCTCTCGGTCGGCATCGAGAACGTCGACGACCTGATCGCCGACCTGCGCGAGGCGCTGGGCTGATCCGTCCGCGGGGCCCGGGCGCGGCGATCCCGTCCCCGGGCCCCGTGACCGCTCAGGTCCCGGGCAGCGCGTCCTTCAGGCTCGCCCGCACCTCCGCCCTCAGCTCCGGGGAGTCCGTGTGCTCGTGGACGGAGATCGCGTGCTCGGTCGCGGCGCGGACGACCTCCTCCTCCTCGCCCGAGATGTAGAGGGAACAGCCCGACACGCTCGGGGCGTCCCGGCAGTCGGCGGCTTTCCTGGTCATGTCGGCCTCCTGCGGTGGTGTTCCGACCGACCCCCTCCTCCAGGCTAGGGCCGACCTCACGGCCCGGCGAACGGCGGCGTCGTCGCGGCCGGCGGCGGCTCCCAGGGGCGGGCGTCCGCCGCCCACACCGTGAAGGCGAGCGCGGCGATCCCGGCCAGCACCCCGCCGGTCCGCCGCAGCGCCCGCTCCCGCCGCAGCGCCCGGCCGCCCCGGGCCGCCGCCCGCGCGGCCAGGTCGCCGGGGACCGGCGGGTGGGGCGTGTCGAGCAGCCGCCGGACGGCGGCCTCCTTGTCGCCGTGCCTCATGCCGCCGCCTCCCGCCTGTGCCGCTCCCGCATCCGGGCCACCGCCCGCGCGCACACCGCGCGGACCCGGGCCTCCGGGAGGCCGAGCAGCGCGGCGGTCTGTTCCTCGGGCACGCCCTCGTACAGGCGCAGCACGAGGACCAGCCGCTCCTGCGGGGTGAGGACGCCGAGGATCCCGCCACGGCCGGTGCGGTGCCGCCAGGCGGTGCGGGCGAAGCGCAGGGCGAGTCCGTCGCGGGTGAGGGCGTACGGATCCTCGTCGCGGCCCCGGTCGCGGACCGCGTACGTGTGGGCGAGGGCGGCGGTCAGCAGGGCGCGGGCGTACGGGTTGCGGGCCCGGGTCTCGGTGGTCAGCAGGGTGGCGACGTGCAGCAGCCGCCCCGCCGCGCCGGCCACGAAGGCGTCGAACTCCCCGGCACGGGCGGCGTGTTCGGACCGGCTCCGCTGCTTGTCCACACCTCATCTAGCGGGCAGGGACGAATCGGGGTCAACCCCTGTGCGCCCGCCGGTGCGCGGTGTCCCGCGCCGTTCCTCCCGCCGCTTCCCGCGTCATCCCTGCGCCGGACCGCCGCCGCCGGCCTGGCGGGCGGAGAGCGCCGCGTTGAAGCGGGTGAGGAGGGAGCAGAAGGACTCGCGCTCGTCCTCGGTCCAGCCGTCCGTGACCTCGGCCATCAGCGTCCGGCGCGAGGAGCGGACCTCCTCCAGGCGCTCCAGGCCGCGGGGGGAGAGCTGGAGGACGACCGCGCGGCCGTCCTCGGGGTGCGAGGCGCGACTGACGAGTCCGGAGTCGACGAGCGGGGCGACCTGGCGGGTCACGGTCGAGGAGTCGATCCCCATGCCCGCCGCGAGCGCCTTGACGCCCATCGGCCCTTCCTGGTCGAGGCGGTTGAGGAGGAGGTAGGCGGCCCGGTCCATGGAGTTGCGGAGCTGTCCGGTGCCGCCGAGACGGGTCTGCTCGGCCCGGCGGGCGAAGACGGCCACCTGGTGCTGGAGGGCATCGAGGAGGCCGGGGTCGAGCTCGGTCGTCATGTCCTGAGATGTGGGCATGGCTGGGGGGCTCTCTCGTGCGGGGGTGGTCGGTGTGGGGGACAGAGTACGCGGACGGGACGGGCTCCGTACCGGCCGTGCGCAAACCCGCCGCGGGGCCGCCGGTCGCGCGGCCGCGGGGCCGGTGAGCTGCGAGACTTGGGGTCATGACCTTCGGTACGCCATACCCCTTGCACCGGCTGATGCTCGACGACGTGCGCGGCGCGCAGAAGATGCTGTCGGGGGTGGCGCGGATGACCGCCCTGGAGGGCAGCCGCCACCTGTCGTCGCTGGTGGGGGCGCCGGTCCTGCTCAAGTGCGAGAACCTCCAGCGGACCGGTTCGTTCAAGCTGCGCGGCGCGTACGTGCGGATCGCGGGGCTCCGGCCGGAGGAGCGGGCGGCGGGGGTCGTCGCCGCCTCGGCGGGCAACCACGCGCAGGGTGTGGCGCTCGCCTCACAGCTCCTCGGGGTGCGCGCGACGGTCTTCATGCCGATCGGCGCCCCGCTGCCGAAGGTCGCGGCCACCCGCGAGTACGGCGCGGACGTGCGGCTGCACGGACACGTGGTGGACGAGACGCTGGCCGCCGCGCAGGAGTACGCGCGGGAGACCGGCGCGGTCTTCATCCACCCCTTCGACCACCCCGACGTCATCGTCGGCCAGGGCACGGTCGGCCTGGAGATCCTGGAGCAGTGCCCCGAGGTCCGCACGATCGTCGTCGGGGTCGGCGGCGGCGGGCTCGCGGCCGGGATCGGGCTGGCGGTGAAGTCGGTCCGGCCGGACGTGCGGATCATCGGTGTCCAGGCGGAGGGCGCGGCGGCCTATCCGCCGTCGCTGGCCGCCGGGCATCCGGTGGTGGTCGAGTCGCCGGTGACGATGGCCGACGGCATCAAGGTCGGCCGGCCGGGCGACGTGCCCTTCGGGCTGGTCCAGGAGTACGTGGACGAGGTGCGCACGGTCTCGGAGGACGCGCTCTCCTCGGCGCTGCTGCTCTGCCTGGAGCGGGCGAAGCTGGTGGTGGAGCCGGCCGGGGCGAGCCCGGTGGCCGCCCTGCTGAGCGACCCGGCCTCCTTCCGGGGCCCGGTGGTCGCGGTCCTCTCGGGCGGCAACGTGGACCCGCTGCTGCTCCAGCGGATCCTGCGGCACGGCATGGCGGCGGCGGGGCGGTACCTGAGCCTGCGGCTGCGGGTGGCGGACCGGCCGGGGGCGCTGGCGACGCTGCTCGCGGTGCTGACGGTGGTCGACGCGAACGTCCTCGACGTCAGTCACGTACGGACCGATCCGCGGCTCGGCCTCACGGAGGTGGAGGTGGAGCTGCACCTGGAGACGAAGGGGCCGGAGCACTGCCGGGAGGTCGAGGGGGCGCTGCGGGAGGCGGGGTACACGGTCCTGGCCTGAGCGAGCCACTCCACACTGTCCTAGGATCGACAGAAATGCCCGAAATGATCCGGGAGTGTGGACATGCCAGGCGCGATCCATGCCGAGGGACTGGTGAAGACCTTCGGCGACGTCACCGCACTGGACGGGGTGGACCTCGACGTGCCCGAGGGCACCGTCCTCGGCCTGCTCGGCCCCAACGGGGCGGGGAAGACGACCACCGTACGGGTCCTGACGACCCTGATCCGGCCCGACAGCGGCACCGCCGCGGTCGCCGGCCTCGACGTCCTGGAACACCCCGACGAGGTCCGCCGCGCCATCGGCCTCTCCGGCCAGTTCGCCGCCGTCGACGAGTACCTCACCGGCCGCGAGAACCTGCAGATGGTCGGGCAGCTCTACCAGATGAAGGCGCGGGCCGCGAAGGCCCGGGCCGCCGAGCTCCTGGAACGCTTCCACCTCGCCGACGCGGCCGACCGCCCCGCCAGGACCTACTCCGGCGGCATGCGCCGCCGCCTCGACCTCGCCGCCGCCCTGGTCGTCTCCCCGCCCGTGATGTTCATGGACGAGCCGACCACCGGCCTCGACCCCCGCAACCGCCAGGCCCTGTGGGAGGTCATCAAGGAACTCGTCTCCGGCGGCACCACCCTCCTCCTCACCACCCAGTACCTGGAGGAGGCCGACCACCTGGCCCACGACATCGCCGTCGTCGACCACGGCAAGGTCATCGCCCGCGGCACCTCCGACCAGCTCAAGGCCCGCACCGGCGGCGAGCGCGTCGAGGTCGTCGTCCACGAACGCGACGCCCTCTCTCCCGCCCGCGCCGTCCTCGCCCGCTACGGCCCCGGCGAACGCGGCCTCGACGACGTCTCCGTCGAGGACCACACCCGCAAGCTCACCGTCCCCGTCACCGGCGGTGCCAAGCTCCTCGCCGAGGTCATCCGCGACCTCGACGCCGTCGGCGTCGAGATCGACGACATCGGCCTGCGCCGCCCCACCCTCGACGACGTCTTCATCTCCCTCACCGGCCACGCCGCCGCGCTGGCACAGGAGGAGGAGAACGGCGGGGAGTCCGCGCGGGCCGAGTCCCGCAAGCACCGGAAGGAGCCGGCCGCGTGACCGGCCTCGGCGACACCGCCCCGCCCGTCCCCGCGCCCCGGGGCGGGATCGCCCAGTCGTTCGCGGACTCCCTGGTCATCACCAAGCGGAACCTGATCCGCATGTCCAGGATCCCCGAGATGATCCTGTTCGGGCTGATCCAGCCCGTCATGTTCGTCATCCTGTTCACGTACGTCTTCGGCGGCTCGATGCAGATCGGGAACAGCACCGACCCGGACGTCTACAAGAACTTCCTGATGGCGGGCATCTTCGCCCAGACCGTCACCTTCGCCACCGCCGGAGCGGGCGCCGGCATCGCCGACGACATGCACAAGGGGCTCATCGACCGGTTCCGTTCGCTGCCGATGGCGCGCGGCGCGGTGCTGACCGGTCGCACGATGGCGGACCTCGTGCAGACCGCCCTCACCCTGACGGTCCTCGCGATCGTCGCCCTGCTCATCGGCTGGCGACCGGGCTACGCCGCGCCGACCAACCTCGGGAGGATCCTGCTGGGCTTCGGCCTGCTCCTCCTCCTCGGATACGCCTTCACCTGGATCGGCGCGCTCATCGGCCTGTCCGTGCGCACCCCGGAGGCCGCGACCTCGGGCGGTCTGATCTGGCTCTTCCCCGTCACCTTCATCTCGAACGCCTTCGTCGACTCCAGCAAGCTCCCCGGCTGGCTCCAGCCGGTGGCGGAGTGGAACCCGTTCAGCGCGACCGTCCAGGCGTGCCGCAAGCTCTTCGGCGATCCGGGCCTCTCCCCGTCCGACGCGTGGCCGATGCAGTACCCGGTGTGGGCGTCGCTGATCTACTCGGTCCTGATCGTCGTCGTCTTCCGCACCCTCTCCGTCCGCAAGTACCGCTCCGCCTCCACCTGAGGGCGGGCGACGACGAAGGGCCGGTCCCCCGGGGGGACCGGCCCTTCGTCGCGTGCGAAGCGGGGGGTCAGGAGCTGTACGGCTTGGCGGTGAGGATCCTCACCATGGCCTTCTTGCCGTTCGGCAGCTCGTACTCGGCGTCGTCGCCGGCCTTCTTGCCGTTGACGCCGATGCCGAGGGGGGACTGCGGCGAGTAGGTCTCGATGTCGTCGCTCGCGTACTCGCGGGAGGCGAGCAGGAAGGTCATCGTGTCGGACTCGTCGCCGTCGAAGGCGATCGTCACGACCATGCCGGGCTCGACGACGCCGTCGTCCGCCGGGGCCTCGCCGACCTTCGCGTTCTGCAGCAGCTGGGTCAGCTGGCGGACCCGGAGCTCCTGCTTGCCCTGCTCCTCCTTGGCCGCGTGGTACCCGCCGTTCTCGCGCAGGTCGCCCTCCTCGCGTGCGGCGGCGATCTTCGCGGTGATCTCGGTACGCGCGGGACCAGACAGGTACTCAAGCTCGTCCTTGAGCTTGTTGTACGCCTCCTGGGTGAGCCAGGTGACGTTGTCGCTGGTCTGGGTCACAGGTGCTCCTCGTAGGTACTGGGAATACAAAGCATCGCCCTACACGGAAAGCGCGCCTTCCGGGTGGGCGAAACCACGAGCCTAACAATGTGTGGCGGAAAGCGGGAGGACATAAACCATCGGGATGGCGTCGGTCCAGGTCACCGGGGTGGCCCGCCGGGGCTCGTCCCCGTGTCCCTACCCACCGCTACCGCGCCGTACACCCCAGCAGCTCGGCGCTGGTGGCGCGGGCGGTGGTGCGCAGGGAGTAGACGCGGTCGACCCGGCCGGCCGGATCGTCGACCACGACGTCCTTGCGGGCCACCTCGGCGCCGTCCTCGGAGCGGGAGCGGAGCGTGCACACGCCCTCGACGCCCTCGTCCTTGCGGACCTCCAGGTGCACCTGCACCTCGGACTCGCTCACCACGTCGAACTTGATCATCTCGGCGCTGATCTTGTTGTCGACGACGTAGTGCCAGCCGAACCAGCCGATCATGGCCAGGAAGAGGGTCCCGAGGACGGCTCCGACGACCTTCAGCTTCCGGTCGGCCCGCTCGTCCGCCGAGCGCCCGTAGCGCCCCTCGGGCGGCTGCTCTCGCACGGCGCTCATGGTTCGGTCCTCTCGGGGCGGGGGCGGCGGAATTTTCGTCCCCCCGATTCCGTCACTATAGAGACCACCCTCCGCGTCGAATCACTGAGGATCGAGTCTTGACTGAGCAGCTGCGACTGATGGCCGTTCACGCCCACCCCGACGACGAGTCGAGCAAGGGCGCGGCGACCATGGCCAGGTACGTGTCCGAGGGGGTGGACGTCCTCGTGGTGACGTGCACGGGTGGCGAGCGCGGCTCGGTCCTGAACCCCAAGCTCCAGGGCGACCCCTACATCGAGGAGAACATCCACGAGGTCCGCCGCAAGGAGATGGACGAGGCCCGGGAGATCCTGGGCGTCCAGCAGGAGTGGCTCGGCTTCGTCGACTCGGGGCTGCCCGAGGGCGACCCGCTGCCCCCGCTCCCCGAGGGCTGTTTCGCCCTGGAGGACGTGGACCACGCGGCCGGCGAGCTGGTGCGCAAGATCCGTTCCTTCCGTCCGCAGGTCGTCACGACCTACGACGAGAACGGCGGCTACCCGCACCCCGACCACATCATGACCCACAAGATCACGATGGTGGCCTTCGACGGCGCGGCCGACGCCGAGAGGTTCCCCGAGGCCGAGTACGGCCCGGTCTTCGCGCCGCAGAAGCTGTACTACAACCAGGGCTTCAACCGCCCCCGCACCGAGGCGCTCCACCAGGCGCTCCTCGACCGGGGCCTGGAGTCCCCGTACGGCGAGTGGCTGGAGCGGTGGAAGGAGTTCGAGCGCAAGGAGCGGACGCTCACCACCTTCGTCCCGTGCGCCGACTTCTTCGAGACCCGCGACCGCGCGCTGATCGCCCACGCCACCCAGATCGACCCGGAGGGCGGCTGGTTCCGCGTCCCGATGGAGATCCAGAAGGAGGTCTGGCCGACGGAGGAGTACGAGCTCAGCAAGTCGCTGGTGCCGACCTCCCTCCCCGAGGAAGATCTCTTCGCGGGCATCCGCGACAATGCCTGACATGAGCGCACACCTCGCACTGACGCAGCTGGTCCCCTTCGCCGCCGAGGAGCTGGACAAGAACAAGGTGACCCCCGGCGTCCTCGGGTTCGTCGTCTTCGCCGTCCTCGCCCTCGCCGTCTGGGCGCTGATGAAGTCGATGAACCGCCACATGCACAAGATCGACTTCGAGGAGGCCCCGGCGCCCGCCGAGGCCTCCCCGGGCACCGGCAAGACCGCGCCCGCCTCGAAGTAGCGAAAGGCGACCCGCCGCACCCGTACCGCGCTCTCCGCGGTACGGGTGTCCGGCATTCCGGTGTCGGGGCGGAATGCGGACGGCGCATTCGGTATTCCCCTGGCGCGGCGCGGCCCTGCGGTAGAGTGCGGGGCGCCTGGGGGGCAGGTCGCGAGAGCGCCACGGCCGAAGGCTCATCCGCCTGCTCGAAGCGGAGACCGGCACCGCCGTCCTGGAATCCCGTGAGACAGCCCGCGCCGACGCGTCACGTCACTCCGCTCGCCACGCGACCCCGCCGCGGCCGGCTTTCGCCCCGCAGCGTCACCACCCGCTGTCGTGTTCAGGGGAAGGGAGTGCAAGGGTGCGGCAAGAGCGCGCGATGAGGACGAGAGGGCAGATCCTGGACGCGGCCGGCGTGCTGTTCGCCGCCCTGGGATACGAGACGGCGACCGTCGTCGACCTGCTCTCGCATTCCGGAGTGACCAAGGGGGCGTTCTACTTCCATTTCTCCTCCAAGGAGGACGTCGCCCGGGCCCTGTTCAGCGAACAGAGCCCCCGCCTGGATCCGGTGGCACCGCAGAAGTTCCGGCTCCAGGAACTCGTGGACGGACATCTCGTCCTCACCAGCAGACTGCGCAACGGGGCCCGGGAACGCGGCTGCTTCCGGCTCTGTCTGGAACAGGGGCTCGACGAGGAATTCCGCCGGAACTGGTATCTCGACCGCGTCCTGTTCGACGAGGAACTCCTGACGGCGGCGCGGGAGGCGGGAGAGCTCGCCGCGTGCGTGGCCGTACGGGAGACGGCGGAGTGCCTCATCAGCGCCTCCATGGGGCTCCAGCTCATGTCCCAGACCGTCATCGACGACGCCGACACGGGCATGGAACGGCGGATCGCGCAGCTGCTGCGGAACGTCATGTCCGATATCGCGATGCCGGACGTCTACGCGGAACTGGACATCAGCCAGGACCGGGGGATCCGACTCCTGGAGGAGTCGGGAGCGGTGCTGTGACCTGCTGAGATTCCCGTCTCAGCGGCATGTCAGGAGCTTCTGGCACTGTTGTTCACGTCGCCGGAAGCCACCGGCGAGGAAAGGGAGAGATACCCGTAGCGGCCCAACGGGGCCCGGACTCGTCCGGGCTGGGGCTATACGCCCCTCGCAGGTTCGAATCCTGCTCTCTCCGCTGCGTTTGCAAGACGTGGACGGCGACGTGTCCGGCGATGTGAACATCTCGCCGGACACGTCGTCGTGCAGCGCTCGTCGCGACCGCAGGAGACATTCTTATGGAACTCGCCTGGAACATCCCCATGCAGGGCACGAGCCATTTCACATGGGAATACGATTCCGAGCGCGAAACCCTGCTGAACCTCTATCAAAAGGGCAAGGACAAGCAGTGGGACAGCGCCAAGCGCATCGACTGGTCCCTCGAAGTCGACCCCTACGACGTCCTCGGCACCCCTGAGCACACGCTCGGCCTGTACGGCTCGAAGCAGTACTCGAAGCTCAACGTACGGGAGAAGCAGGAACTCCGGCAGCACATGGCCGCCTGGGAATTCAGCCAGTTCCTCCACGGTGAGCAGGGCGCGATGATCTGCTCCGCGCGCATCGTGGAGTCCGTCCCCGACATCGACTCGAAGTTCTACGCCTCCACCCAGGTCATGGACGAGGCGCGGCACATGGAGCTCTTCTCCAAGTTCGTCAAGGAGAAGATCGAGATGACCTACCCGATCAGCCCCCACCTCAAGGAGCTGCTCGGCCAGGCGCTGACGGACTCCCGCTGGGACATGCCCTACCTCGGCATGCAGGTCCTCATCGAGGGGCTCGCCCTCGCCGCCTTCGGCATCCTGCGGGACAAGACCACCAAGCCGCTGCCGAAGCAGATCCTGTCGTACATCATGCAGGACGAGGCCCGGCACGTGGCCTTCGGACGGCTGGCGCTGCGGGACTACTACAAGAACCTGAGCAGCAAGGAGCTGGCGGAGCGCGAGGACTTCATCGTCGAGGGGTGCTACCTGATGCGGGACCGCCTGCGGATGCAGGAGGTCTGGGAGAACCTCGGCTTCGACATGAAGGAGTGCATGGAGTACATGAACAACGGGCCCCGCATGCGGGCCTTCCGCTCCCTGCTCTTCACCCGGATCGTGCCGTGCGTCAAGGACATCGGCCTGTGGAGCCCGAAGATCCGGCAGGCGTACGACGACATGGGCGTCCTGGACCTCGCCGGCGGCGACCTGGTCAAGCTGATGGAGTCCGACGAGCTCCAGGCCGAGGCGCTGGACGCGGAGCGCCGTGAGATGGAGGCGAGGCGCGCCGAGGTGCACGAGGCCATCGCGGAGGGCGTGCTCGGCGGTCCCGCCGGCGCCGGCGCCGGCGCGGCCTGAGCCCGGCGGCCGTCCGGTCCCGGAGCCGGGGCCGGGCGGCC
>NZ_JBHTST010000144.1:0-22439 GCF_042794995.1 Streptomyces sp. NPDC056503 | reverse complement strand
CGTCCGACGGGGCCCTTCGGGCTCTCACACGACTAGCTGTGCGTCCGCAGCAGCGTCCGCATCGTGCGCATCGCCACCGACAGGTTCGCCAGGTCGAAGGTGTCCGAGCTCTGGATCTCCTCCAGGGTGGTCCGGGCACGGCCCAGGATCGCCGCGTTGTTCTCCTCCCACGCCTTGTAGCGCTCCTCGGGCGTCGAGGTGCCGTTCCCGGCGGCCAGGACGTCGGAGGTGAGCGCCGCGTGGGCGGCGAAGAGGTCCTCGCGGATGGAGGCGCGGGCCATGGACTGCCAGCGGTCGGCCCTCGGCAGCTCGATGATCCGGTCCATCAGGTCGGTGATCCGCAGCCGGTCGGCCAGGTCGTAGTAGACCTCGGCGACGGCCAGCGGGTCCTTCTCCGTGCGGTCGGCGACCGCGACGATGTCGAGCGTCGGGAAGGCGGACGAGAAGCCCGCGACGCGCACGGCCAGCTCCTCCGGGACGCCGAAGGCGGTCATCTCGTCGAGGATCGACCGGTACCACTCCGCGTCCGAGCCGCGCAGCAGCTCCGGCATCCGGTCCCGGACCTGCTCGACGCGCTCGGCGAAGAACTCGATGGTCTCGCCGATCGCGAGCGGCTGCGGCCGGTTGTTGAGCAGCCAGCGGGTGCCGCGCTCGACGAGCCGGCGGGAGTGCAGCCGCATCCGGGTCTGGACCTCGGCCGGGACCTTGTTGTCGAGGGCCTCGACGGCGTCCCAGACCTCGCCGAGCCGGAAGATGTTCCGGGCCGCGGTCTGGGCCCGCACGATCTCCTCCAGCGACGCGCCGGTCTCCTCGCGGAGGCGGTGCAGGAAGGTCGAGCCGCCGGTGTTGACGGTGTCGTTGACCAGGACGGTCGTGATGATCTCGCGGCGCAGCGCGTGGCCGTCGACGGCCTCGCCGAACTTCTCGCGCAGCAGCGACGGGAAGTAGGCGTGGAGCAGGCCGGCCAGGTACGGGTCGTCGGGGAGTTCCGTACCGATCAGCTCGTCGGCCACCGTGATCTTGGTGTACGCGAGGAGGACGGCGAGCTCGGGCTGGCTGAGGCCCTTCTCGTTGTTGAGCAGCTCGCGGATCTGCCGGTCGTTGGGCAGGAACTCCAGCGAGCGGTCGAGCGCCCCGTCACGGCCCAGGCGGCGCATGAAGCGCTGGTGGGCGTGGAGCAGGGAGGGCGACTGCGCGACGGCGTTGGCGAGGGCGGTGTTCTGCGCGTAGTTGTTGCGCAGGACGAGCCGGCCGACCTCGTCGGTCATCTCGGCGAGGATCCTGTTGCGCTGCTTGACGGTCATGTCGCCCTCGGCGACGAGCCCGTTGAGCAGGATCTTGATGTTGACCTCGTGGTCGGAGGTGTCGACGCCGGCGCTGTTGTCGATGGCGTCGGTGTTGATCTTGCCGCCGTCGCGCTCGGGTCCGCCGGCGCGGGCGAACTCGATGCGGCCGAGCTGGGTGGCGCCGAGGTTGCCGCCCTCGCCGACGACCTTGGCGCGGACGTCCTGGCCGTCGACGCGGATGGCGTCGTTGGCCTTGTCGCCGACCTCGGTGTTGGACTCCGCCGAGGACTTCACGTACGTGCCGATGCCGCCGTTCCACAGCAGGTCGACGGGCGACTGGAGGATCGACTTCATCAGCTCGGCCGGGGTGAGCTTGGTGACGCCTTCCTCGATGCCGAGCGCGGCCCGCATGTGCGCGTTGACCGGGATGGACTTCGCGGTACGGGGGTGGATGCCGCCGCCTGCGGAGAGCAGCGAGGTGTCGTACTCCGCCCACGAGGAGCGGGGCAGGTCGAAGAGGCGGCGGCGCTCGGCGTACGAGGCGGCCGCGTCCGGGTTCGGGTCGACGAAGATGTGTCGGTGGTCGAAGGCGGCGACCAGCCGGATGTGCTCGGAGAGCAGCATGCCGTTGCCGAAGACGTCGCCGGACATGTCGCCGACGCCGACGACGGTGAAGTCCTCGGTCTGGGTGTCGTGGCCCAGCTCGCGGAAGTGCCGCTTGACGGACTCCCAGGCGCCGCGGGCCGTGATGCCCATGCCCTTGTGGTCGTAGCCGGCGGAGCCGCCGGAGGCGAAGGCGTCGCCGAGCCAGAAGCCGTACGACTCCGCGACGCCGTTGGCGATGTCGGAGAAGGTGGCGGTGCCCTTGTCGGCGGCGACGACGAGGTAGGTGTCGTCCTCGTCGTGGCGGACCACGTCGACCGGGGGCACGACCTCGCCCGCGACCAGGTTGTCGGTGATGTCGAGCAGGGCCGAGATGAAGGTCTTGTACGAGGCGATGCCCTCGGCCAGCCAGGCGTCCCGGTCCACGGACGGGTCCGGGAGCTGCTTGGCGACGAAGCCGCCCTTGGCGCCGACGGGCACGATGACGGTGTTCTTCACCATCTGCGCCTTGACCAGGCCGAGGATCTCGGTGCGGAAGTCCTCACGGCGGTCGGACCAGCGCAGGCCTCCTCGGGCGACCTTGCCGAAGCGCAGGTGGACGCCCTCGACGCGCGGCGAGTACACCCAGATCTCGAAGGCGGGGCGCGGGGCCGGCAGGTCGGGGATGGCCTGCGGGTCGAACTTCATCGACACGTAGGAGTGCGGCCTGCCGTCGGCCGTGGTCTGGAAGAAGTTGGTCCGCAGCGTCGCCGTGATGACGGTGAGGAAGGACCGCAGGATCCGGTCCTCGTCCAGGCTGGCGACCTGGTCGAGGGCGGCGTCCAGCTCTTCGAGGAGCGCGTCGATCAGCTCGGTGCCGGCGCGCTGGCGCTCCGGGGCCATGCGGGCCTCGAAGAGGTTGACCAGCAGCCGGGTGGTGTGGACGTTGTCGCGGAGGGTGTCCTCCATGTAGTCCTGGCTGAAGGTCGAGCCGGCCTGGCGCAGGTACTTGGCGTAGGCGCGCAGCACCATCGCCTCGCGCCAGGTGAGCCCGGCGGAGAGGACGAGGGAGTTGAAGTTGTCGTTCTCGGCCTCGCCGGTCCAGGTGGCGGCGAAGGCGTCCTGGAAGCGCTCGCGGGCGTCGTCGCCGACGTAGTCGCCGCCGTTGCCGCTGGGCGCCGGCATCCGCAGGCCGAAGTCGTAGATCCAGGCGTGGGTGCGGTCGGCGCAGCGCAGCTCGTACGGGCGCTCGTCGGTGACCTCGACGCCGAGGCGGTTGAGGACCGGCAGGACGGCGGAGAGGGAGACCTGCTCGCCGGTCTTGTAGATCTTGAAGCGGCGCTCGCCGGGGCCGGCGGCGACGGGCTCGTAGAGGGAGAGCGCGAAGTCCTTGCCGCTGGCGACGAGGGCCTCCATGCGGACCAGGTCGGCGACGGCGGCACGCGGCGAGTGGTCGGCCTTGTAGCCCTCGGAGAAGGCGTTGCCGTAGCGGCGGAGCAGCTCGGCGGCGCGCTCCTCGCCGAACTCGGCGTTGAGGGCCTCGCCGAAGCCGTCGGCCCAGGAGCGGGCGGCCTCGACGAGCCGGGCCTCGATGCGGTCCACGTCGGCGTCGGTGAGGGCGGCGAGGACGGTGCCGGGCTCGACGCGGATGACGAAGTGGAGGCGGGAGAGGATCGACTCGGTGTTCCAGGCGGTGAAGTCGACGGAGGTGCCGTTCAGCTCCTCCTTGAGGATGTCGATGATCCGCAGCCGGACGCGGGTGGTGTAGCGGTCGCGCGGCAGGTAGACGAGGGCCGAGTAGTAGCGGCCGTACTCGTCCTGGCGCAGGTAGAGCCGCAGCCGGCGCCGCTCCTGGAGGTAGAGGACGCTGGTGACGATGGACTGGAGCTGGTCGACCGGGGTCTGGAACAGCTCGTCGCGCGGGTAGGTCTCCAGGATCTGGAGCAGGTCGCGGCCGTCGTGGCTGTTCGGGGAGAAGCCGGCGCCGGCCAGGACCTCCTGGACCTTGCGCTTGACGACCGGGACGCGGCGCACGGACTCGGTGTACGCGGCGGAGGAGAAGAGGCCGAGGAAGCGGCGCTCGCCGATGACGTTGCCGTCGGCGTCGAACTTCTTCACGCCGACGTAGTCGAGGTACGAGGGGCGGTGGACGGTCGAGCGGCTGTTGGCCTTCGTCAGGATGAGCAGCTTGTGCTCGCGGGCCTTGGCGCGGGCGTCGGCGGGCAGCCGGCTGAAGGACGGGGAGACCGGGTGGGCGTGGTGGCCGGACTCTCCGTCGGTGTGGTGCGGGTCGGAGCGCAGGATGCCGAGGCCGGTGCCGGGGACGGCGGCGAGCGCGTCGCCGTCGACGAGCTCGTACTCGCGGTAGCCGAGGAAGGTGAAGTGGTCGTCGGCGAGCCAGCGCAGCAGCTCCTGGGCCTCCTCGACCTCGGTGGGCCGCAGGTCGGAGGCGGTGGGCTCGGCGGTGAGGCCCTCGGCGATGCGCAGCGCGGCGTCGCGCATCTTCTCCCAGTCCTCGACGGTCTCGCGGACGTCGGAGAGGACGCGGAGCAGGTCGGCGGTGATCTGCTTGAGGTCGGCCTTGTCGGTCTCGCGGTCGATCTCGACGTGGATCCAGGACTCGGCGAGCGCGTCGTGCGGCAGCTCGCCGTGGATCTGGGTCGACAGGACCTCGATGAGCCTGCCGGTGATGTCACGGCGGACGAGGACCTGCGGGTGGATCACGACGTGGATGCCGCGGCCCTGACGGGAGAGCTCGTTGGTGACGGAGTCGACGAGGAACGGCATGTCGTCGGTGACGACCTCGACGACGGAGTGGCTGCTGGTCCAGCCGTTCTCCTCGACCGTCGGGGTGTGCACGCGGACGTTCGCGGTGCCCTGGGGACGGTTCTCCGCGAGCCGGTAGTGGGCGAGCGCTGCGCCGAAGACATCGTCCGGGTCACGGTCGGAGAGGTCCTCGGGCGCGGTGTGCAGGTAGTAGCGCTGGAGATAGTCGAGCACGGTGTCCCGGTCCGGGCGTTCGCCCTCCGGCCCCGCCGGAAGTCGCCCCCCGACCGGGCTGTGCTCAGCTACGCGGGCGGCCCTTTCGAGCAGCTCGGCCTTTGCTTCGTCCAGCTTGGTCTGCATGTCCTCTGCTCCTGTCGCGCGCCGTTGCGTGACGTCGGTGGAAGAAAGAAAGGACACAACGCCTCGACGCGGTGATTCCGGTCGAAGACGACGTTATGCCCGGATGAGAGATGCCCGGATCGAAACCGGCCACGGAGGGCGGGGTTTCCGGACGGAGAGGATCGGCGAACGCACGGTCGGCCCGGCCGCATGAGCGGACCGGGCGGCAGCCGGGGGCCGCACTGCCCCCGCGGCGTATCGCGCTGATCACGGGAAAAGCCTATCGCTCAAGCCCCCTGCCCCGTCATGAGCCGTATGTGTACAAAAGCGGGGGTGGAAGTTTGACGTTCTGGACAGCGACACATGCACTCTTGGCGGATCGCGCGGAACGGTGCAGCGTGGACGCGAGCACGACCACGACCGACCATCCCTGGAACCGGGAGAGCCATGGCGAAGATCTTGATCGTGACGGGGGACGCGGCGGAGTCCCTTGAGGTGTTGTACCCGTACCAGCGTCTGCTCGAAGAGGGGTACGAGGTCGACATCGCCGCCCCGGCGCGCAAACAGCTCCGCTTCGTGGTCCACGACTTCGAGCCCGGCTACGACACGTACACGGAGAAGCCCGGCTACACCTGGCCCGCCGACCTCGCCTTCTCGGAGGTCGACCCGGGCGACTACGTGGCGGTGGTGATCCCGGGCGGCCGCGCCCCGGAGTACCTGCGCAACGACCCGGAGCTCCGCAAGATCCTCAAGTCCTTCTTCGACGCGGACAAGCCGGTGGCGCAGATCTGTCACGGCCCGCTGCTGACGGCGGCGGTCGGCGGCCTGGAGGGGCGCAGGGTCACGGCGTACCCGGCGCTGGAGCCGGACATGCAGGCGGCGGGCGCCGACTTCCAGGACTCGGCGGCGGTCGTCGACGGCCTGCTGGTCTCCTCGCGCGCCTGGCCGGACCACCCGACGTGGATGCGCGAGTTCCTGAAGGTGCTGCGCGCGAAGGGCTGACGGAGCCCGACCCGGCCGGCCCGGCGGGCCGGCGGGGGGCCGGGGCCGGTCACCGGCGCGGGCCGCCCGAGGGGCGGTTCCGGGCCGGGCCACCCGAGGGGCGGTTCCCGGCCGGAGCCGCCCCCGTACGCGTCAGACCAGCTCCTCCGCGACCGCGACGGCCTCCTCCAGGGAGTCCACGACCGGCACGCCGACCCGCTCCAGCGAGGCCCTGCTGTGAGAGCCGCCGGTGAAGAGCACGGCCTTCGCCCCGACGTGCGCGGCGGCCACCGCGTCGTCGGCGGCGTCACCGATGACGACGACCCGCTCGGCGGGCACGGCCAGCGCCTCCAGGTGCCGCACCATGTGCCCGGACTTCCCGTCCGTGGACCGGTCGACGCGCCCGTCGACCCGGAGGAACCGCTCCGCGATCCCGTGCCGCCGCACCAACGGCAGCAGCTCGTCGTGCGGGGCCAGCGAGAGCAGCGACTGGGTGGCCCCGGCGGCCTGCCGGGCCGCGAGCAGCTCCGCGGCGCCCAGGGTCAGCCCGCACCCCTCCGCCCGCTCCCAGTAGTACCGGTGGAAGGTGCCGTCCATCAGGACCCACTCGGCGTCGGTGGGCAGCCGGCCCATCAACCGCTCGTAGAACTTCGGCACCGGAACGGTGTACAGCTCGCGGTACCGCTCCAGCGTGATCGGTTCGAGGCCGAGCTCCGCGAAGGCCGCGTTGGTGGCGCCGATGACGGCGCCGGTGTCGTCGAGCAGGGTGCCGTTCCAGTCCCAGACCAGATGCTTCCCCGTGTGCCGCTTCCCCATGTGCTTCCCCATGGACCGACGGTACAGCTCGCGGCCTCAGCCGAGGAGGGAGGGGATCTCCTGTACCCCGAACCAGAGCAGCTCGTGGTCCTCGGCCCCGTCCACGACGAACTGCGCGTCGTCGTCGCCCTGGTCGGCGGCGCCGAGCGCGGCGGCCGCGGCGGTGACGTCCGCCTCGGCGTCGTCCGCGTCGGCGTGCACGGCGGCGGCCTTGGCGAGGGCCACGGCCCCGGCGAGCCGCACCTCGCCGATCGCCCCGGCGTCGAGCCCGCGGTCCGGGTCCACGACGGCGTCCTTGTCGGCGACGTCGACGGCGACGACCACCCGGCGCCGCGGCGCCTGCGGGTCGCCCGCGACGAGCCGTAGCGAGGCGGCGGCGGCACGGCTGAGCGCCGCGTACTCCAGCTCCTCGATGTCGTCGGAGACGTACCACTCGCGCAGTGCCGGGGTGACGGCGTAGGCGGTCAGCGGGCCGGGGCCCACCTCGCCCGCCTTGTGCGCCTGTGCGAGACCGGGAAGGGTCAGAGGGACGTACACGCGCATGACGGGCCGCTTTCGTAGTCGGAAACGCCCTCAGGATACGTCCGCCCCCACCACCCCGGGATGTCCACCCGTGGGCCCTCATCACCCTGATAGGCGAATCACCGAGCGTGTCCACCGCCGCCCCGGCGCCCTTGCGGCGGCCGCGGCCGACCCCGTACAAGATCCCCACGGAAAGTTACCGACTGGTATCGCACCGTCACCGCCGAAGGGATCCCCATGCCTCACCCCACGACCACCGCCCCGCACGGGACACAGCCCCTCACCAGGCGCCCCAGGCCCGCCGCTCCCCCACGGAACGCCCCCGCCAGGCGACCCGGTCACGCGCTCACGGCCACGGGCTCGGGCTCGAACTCGGGCACGGGCACGGGCACAGGCGCCGGCTCGGGCGGCGGCGCCCGCCGGGCCCTCCCCGTGCACACCGCCTTCGCCGAGCGGCTGCTCGCGGTGCTCAGCGGGGAGCGGCCGGTGCACTCGATGCTCGGGCTGACCGTCGGGGAGGCGTACGAGCAGCTGGTGCGGCTCGCGCCGAGGACGGTGGCGCGGGGACTCGGCCCCCGGCCCGTGCTGCGCCGGTGCGCCGCACAACCGCACTCCGGGGACGCCGTCCTGGAGGTCTTCGCCTCCCTCGCCGCCGGCCACCGCGTCCGCGCCCTCGCGTTCCGCCTGGAGCGCGGCGAGGACCACCGCTGGCGGTGCGCCGCCGTCGAGCTGGACGGCCTCGGCCGACTCGTCGGCGGCGGGAGCGGGGGCGGCGGAGGCGGCCGACTCGTCGGCGGCGGAGGGGGCGGCGGCAGCCCCCGGCCATGACGAAGGGCCCCGCCGGACGGATCCGGCAGGGCCCCTCGACCGCTCTCGGGCGGTTACTTCTTGCGGCGACGCCCGCCCGCGTTCTTCTGCGCCTTCCGGCGCTCCGCCCGCGTCATCCCGTCACCCGCGTCGTCACCGTCCGACGCGAAGTCGCCCTCGACGACACCGCCGTCACCGTCGACCGTCGGCGCCGAGAAGTGCAGCCGGTCCGGCCGCTGCGGGGCGTCGAGCCCCTTCGCGCGGATCTCCGGACGGCCACCCGCCGGCACGGCGTCGCCCTTGTCCAGGGACGGCGCGCCCGCCTGCACCGGGACCTCCTCGACCTGCTGCTCGACCTGGACCTCCAGGTTGAACAGGTAGCCGACGGACTCCTCCTTGATGCCCTCCATCATCGCGGTGAACATGTCGAAGCCCTCGCGCTGGTACTCGACCAGCGGGTCCTTCTGGGCCATCGCCCGCAGGCCGATGCCCTCCTGGAGGTAGTCCATCTCGTAGAGGTGCTCGCGCCACTTGCGGTCGAGGACCGACAGGACGACCCGGCGCTCCAGCTCACGCATGATCTCCGAGCCGAGCTGCGTCTCGCGCGCCTCGTACTGCTCGTGGATGTCGTCCTTGATGGACTCGCCGATGAACTCGGCGGTGATGCCCGCGCGGTCGCCCGCCGTCTCCTCCAGCTCGTCGACGGTGACCTTCACCGGGTAGAGCTGCTTGAAGGCGCCCCACAGCCGGTCCAGGTCCCACTCCTCGGCGAAGCCCTCGGCGGTCTCCTGGCCGATGTAGTCGTCGATGGTGTCGTCCATGAAGTGCTGGATCTGCTCCTGCAGGTCCTCGCCCTCCAGGACGCGGCGGCGCTCGCCGTAGATGACCTCACGCTGCCGGTTCAGCACCTCGTCGTACTTCAGGACGTTCTTGCGCGTCTCGAAGTTCTGGGTCTCGACCTGCGACTGCGCGGAGGCGATGGCGCGGGTGACCATCTTGTTCTCGATCGGCACGTCGTCCGGCACGTTGGCCATGGCCATCACGCGCTCGACCATCTGCGCCTTGAAGAGCCGCATCAGGTCGTCGCCGAGCGACAGGTAGAAACGGGACTCGCCCGGGTCGCCCTGACGGCCGGAACGACCGCGCAGCTGGTTGTCGATACGGCGCGACTCGTGGCGCTCGGTGCCCAGCACGTACAGCCCGCCGAGCTCCTTGACCTCCTCGAACTCCGCCTTCACGGCCTTCTCGGCCCGCTCCAGGGCGCCGGGCAGCGCCGCGGCCCACTCCTCGACGTGCTCGACCGGGTCGAGACCCGCCTGCCGCAGCTCCGCCTCGGCGAGGTCGTCCGGGTTGCCGCCGAGCTTGATGTCGGTACCGCGGCCGGCCATGTTGGTGGCGACGGTGACGGCGCCCCGGCGGCCGGCCTGGGCGACGATGCTCGCCTCGCGCTCGTGGTGCTTGGCGTTCAGCACCTCGTGCGGGACACCCCGCTTGGAGAGCTGCTGCGAGAGGTACTCGGACTTCTCGACGGAGGTGGTGCCGACGAGGACCGGCTGGCCCTTCTCGTGCTTCTCGACGATGTCGTCGACCACGGCGGCGAACTTGGCGACCTCGGTCCGGTAGATCAGGTCGGACTGGTCGGTGCGCTGCATCGGCCGGTTCGTCGGGATCGGGACGACGCCGAGCTTGTAGATCTGGTGGAACTCGGCCGCCTCGGTCATGGCCGTACCGGTCATGCCGGAGAGCTTGTCGTAGAGGCGGAAGAAGTTCTGGAGGGTGATCGTGGCGAGCGTCTGGTTCTCGTCCTTGATCTGCACGCCCTCCTTGGCCTCGATGGCCTGGTGCATGCCCTCGTTGTAACGGCGGCCGGCGAGGATACGGCCGGTGTGCTCGTCGACGATCATGACCTCGCCGTCGATGACGACGTAGTCCTTGTCCTTCTTGAACAGTTCCTTCGCCTTGATGGCGTTGTTCAGGTAGCCGACGAGCGGGGTGTTGACCGACTCGTAGAGGTTGTCGATGCCGAGCCAGTCCTCGACCTTGGCGACACCGGCCTCGTGGATGGCGACGGTGCGCTTCTTCTCGTCGACCTCGTAGTCGCCGGTCTCCTCGACGCCCTTCAGCGGGTTGCCGGGCTCGCCCTTGGTGAGGCGGGTGACCAGCTTCGCGAAGTCGCCGTACCACTTGGTGGCCTGGTCGGCGGGGCCGGAGATGATCAGCGGCGTACGGGCCTCGTCGACGAGGATCGAGTCGACCTCGTCGACGCACGCGTAGTTGTGGCCGCGCTGGACGAGCTCCTCCTTCGACCAGGCCATGTTGTCGCGCAGGTAGTCGAAGCCGAACTCGTTGTTCGTGCCGTACGTGATGTCGCAGGCGTACTGCTCACGGCGCTGCGCCGGGGTCATGTTGGCGAGGATGCAGCCGACCTGGAGACCCAGGAACTTGTGGACGCGGCCCATCATCTCGGAGTCGCGCTCGGCCAGGTAGTCGTTGACCGTGATCAGGTGCACGCCCTTGCCGGACAGCGCGTTCAGGTACGCCGGCAGCGTGCCGACGAGGGTCTTGCCCTCACCGGTCTTCATCTCGGCGACGTAGCCGAGGTGGAGCGCGGCACCACCCATGATCTGGACGTCGTAGTGGCGCTGGCCGAGGACACGCTTGGCGGCCTCGCGGACCGTGGCGAAGGCCTCCGGCAGCAGGTCGTCGAGGCTCTCGCCGTCGGCGTACCGCTGCTTGTACTCCTCCGTGAGG
Source organism: Streptomyces sp. NPDC056503 (assembly GCF_042794995.1). NCBI lineage: Bacteria > Bacillati > Actinomycetota > Actinomycetes > Kitasatosporales > Streptomycetaceae > Streptomyces > Streptomyces sp. NPDC056503. The sequence continues at coordinate 11,589 of NZ_JBHTST010000144.1, read as the reverse complement.
GCCCGCAGGTCGGCGTCGGAGAGGTTGACGAAGTCCTCTTCGATGGAGTTGACCTGGTCCGCGATGCGGTGCAGTTTGCGCAGGATCTTGCCTTCGCCTGCACGCATGAGCTTGTTGAAGACGGACACTGAGGCTGGTCTCCTTGCCGGTCGGGCCTGGCACTGGGTCTTGTCACGGACACGAGCGCGGGCACGGCAGGTGGTCCCCACCGCAACGGCCATCGTAAGCGAGACCACCCTCGCGGAGGGAGGCCCGCAGGGCCGCCGCCGTACGTCCGCCCGCAAAGAGAACGCACGAGGTGGTCGGAAGGTGCCGCGCCTTCCGAAAAGTGTTCGCTTCCGCCGGGTCGGGTCTTCACAATCCGGGCATGGATCCCATCACGCTCACCAGCGAACGTCTCCGGCTGCGCGGCTTCGTCCCCGAGGACGAGGACATCGTCTACACCCACTGCCAGGACCCCGCCATCCGCCGCTGGACGACCGTCCCGGACCCGTACTCCCGCGAGGCCGCCACCTTCTTCCTGAACCGGCTCGTCCCGGACGGCTGGCGCGACGACACCGACTACAGCTTCGCCGTCGAGCCGCTGGACGGCGGCCCCCTCTTCGCCGCCACCGGCCTGCACGCCCGCGGCTCCGGCGTCTGGGAGGTCGGCTTCTGGCTCGCCCCGGAGCAGCGCGGCAAGGGATACATGGCGGAGGTGGTCCGGACCGTCGCCCACTGGGCCTTCACCGGCCTCGGCTGCGTCCGCCTGATCTGGCGCGCCGAGGTCGGCAACACCGGCTCGCGCGCGGTGGCCGAGCGGGTCGGCTTCGCCGTGGAGGGCGTCCAGCGGGCGGGCCTGCTGCACAACGGCACGCTCCGGGACGCCTGGATCGGCTCCCTGCTCCCCTCCGACTTCGGCCTGCCGAGCCCCGTCCCGTACCTCCCGCCGCGCGAGGCGCCGCCCTCCGTGGACCCCCGGGCGACCGCCCCGGAGACCTCCGGCACTGTCGGTCCCGGGGCCTAGGGTTTCCCCATGACGACCGCGCCGAAGACCGTGCCGAAGACCGCCCCGCCGACCGCTCCGAAGCCGTCTCCGACGCCCGCCCAGAAGCCCGCCGTCGCGCTCTCCGCCACCGAGGCGCGCAGGATCGCCCTGCGCGCCCAGGGCTTCCTCGGCGCCCCCGACCGCCGGGCCGGGGTCCGCGGGGTGCTCCGCCACCTCGGCCAGGTCCAGCTGGACACCATCTCGGTCCTCGCCCGCTCGCACGAACTGATCCCGTACGCCCGCCTCGGCGCGGTCGGCCGGACGGCGGTCGAGGAGGCGTACTGGTCGGACGGCCACGCCTTCGAGTACTGGTCGCACGCCGCCTGCGTCCTGCCCGTCGAGGAGTGGCCGCTCTTCGCCTTCCGCCGCCGCGCCTACCGCGACCGCCCGCACTGGCACCACGAACTGTCCGAGGGCTCCTACGCCAAGGTCGTCGACCAGCTGCGCGCCGAGGGCCCGCAGACCGCGACCGAGCTCGGCGGCGCCAAGAACAAGGGCGAGTGGTGGGACTGGTCCGACACCAAGATCGCGGTGGAACGGGCGCTGATGTACGGCGAGGTCGTCGTCACCGAGCGGCGCGGCTGGAAGCGCGTGTACGACCTGGCGGAGCGCGCCGTCCCGGAGCCGCTGCGCCACGACGAGCTCGACGACACCGAGTGCGTGCGGCGGCTGGTACGGCAGGCGGGCGAGGCGCTGGGCGTCGGCACCCGCGCGGACATCGCCGACTACCACCGGCTGAAGGCGGAGCAGTTCGACGCGGTGGTGGCGGACTCGGGCCTGGTGCCGGTGGAGGTGGAGGGCTGGGGGAAGCCCGCCTGGGCGGACCCGGCGGCCCTGGCCGCCCCGCCGCGCGGCCGGCACCGCACGACGCTCCTCTCCCCCTTCGACTCGCTGATCTGGGAGCGGGCGCGCACCGAGCGGATCTTCGGCTTCACCCACCGCCTGGAGGCGTACGTGCCCAAGCCGAAGCGGGTGCACGGCTACTTCGCGATGCCGGTCCTCGCCGGCGGCCGCCTGGTCGGCCGGGTGGACCCGGCCCGCGAGGGCCGCGCCCTGGTCGCCAGGCAGGTCTCCCTGGAAGGCCCCAAGGCCGTCCCCGCCGTCGCCCAGGCCCTCCGCGAGGCCGCCGAATGGGTCGGCTGCGAGACGGTACGAGTGGAGCGCCTGGACCCGCCGGAGCTGACCCCGGTCCTGGCCAAGGCCCTCGACGCGTAGGCGCCCGACCGCCCGACCCGGCGGCCCCGCGCCCTCTCGCGCTCCCCGGCTCCCTGGCTCCCCGGCTCCCTGGCTCCCCGGCTCCCCGGCTCCCCGGCTCCCCGGCTCCCCGGCTCCCTAGCGGATCTCCAGGATCTTCTCCCGCATCGCGTAGACCACGGCCTCCATGCGGGAGTGGAGCTGGAGCTTCTCCAGGATGTTCCGCACGTGGTTCTTCACCGTGTTCTCGGAGATGAAGAGCTCCTTGGCGATGTCCCGGTTGTTCATCCCGGTCGCGACGAGCTTCAGGACCTCCAGCTCGCGGTCGGTGAGCCGGGGCGCGGGGACGAGCCGGCGCTCGTCCGTGCGCTGGATCATCGACTTGAACTCGGTGAGGAGCTTCGAGGCCATCGAGGGACTGATCTGGGACTGCCCGTCGGCCACGGCGCGGATCGCGGTCGCGACCTCGTCGGTGGAGATCTCCTTGAGGAGGTAACCGGTCGCGCCCGCCTTGATGGCGTCGTAGAGGTCGGCCTCCTCGTCGCTGATCGTCAGCATGATGATCTTCGCGCTGGGGGCGACCTCCTTGATGGAGGTGCAGGCCTCGATGCCGCCGCGCCGGGGCATCCGCACGTCCATCAGGACGATGTCGGGCAGCAGGTCCGCCGCCTTGTCGACCGCCTCGGCCCCGTCACCGGCCTCGCCGACGACCTGGATGTCCTCCTCCTGCGCGAGAACGATCTCCAGTCCGCGCCGGAAGAGCGCGTGATCGTCCACGACGAGGACCCGGATCGGTTCCTTGCGATAGATCTCCGCGGCCGATTCCGATCCTTCCGGAGCACCCTCATGGGCGAGCGCACCGCGCTCGTGCCCGCTGAACACCGGGCCGAAGCTGTCTGCCATCGTTCCTCCCCCTGAAGGCCGTGGCCTGAATTCGTTTCCGGTCCTCCAACCACTGCCCGGGAAGCACCGGTTGGCCGTGCACGCCATGATTTCATGCCCGGGCGGTACCGGGGTGTCCACACGGGCGCACAGGGGTGCCCCTGGGGGGCGCGGGGGCGCTCCAGGGGCACCGGAAGGGCCGGCCGATCAGCCGTTCGACGGGTCAGCCGCCGAGCGCACCGCCCGCTCCGCCGCTGTTCTCGGCGAGCGGGTCGTTCTCCAGGTGGATGACGCCGTAGTCGTAGGCGTGACGTCGGTAGACGACGCTCGGCTGCTTGGTCTCGGCGTCGACGAAGAGATAGAAGTCGTGCCCGACCAGTTCCATCTCGTAGAGGGCCTGGTCGAGTCCCATCGCGGCGGCACGGTGCGTCTTCTCGCGGACCACGAGCGGTCCTTCGCCCTGGACCTCGATCGAACCCATCATCGTGGTGGGCGGCACCGCGCCGGCGGTCTCGTCGGCCACGAGCTCTCCATGGCCGTTGAGCTGGGCGGCGCCGGGTACGACGTCACCGACCTCGGCGGCGGAGAGCCGTCCGTTGCCCCTGCGGGTGTAACGCTTGTCGTGCTGCTTGCGGAGCCTGGCCTCCAGCTTGTCGCTGGCCAGGTCGAGGGCCGCGTACGGGTCGCCGGCCGACGCTTCCGCCCGGATGACCGGGCCTCGGGAGTGGAGGGTGATCTCCACTCGGTCGGACCTGTCGGCCTGCCGCGGGTTGGGCTCCTTGGACACCTCGACGTCGAGGCTGATCACCTTGCCGTCGAGCTTCTGGATCTTCTCCAGCTTCAGCTTCTCGGCCACGTGCTTGCGGAACCGCTCGGGCACCTCGGTCTTGCGGCCCTTGACGACGATGTCCACGCAGAACTCCGTTCCCGGATCGCCCGCCCGGCTCCTAGGCCGGCGGGCATCTCCCTTTGCACCAGCTCCGGCGGTCTCACCGGAGCTCGGACTTGGCGACTTCGACCTCGTCCTCCCCAGTCGACAAGATCGCCACCCCGTCGACGAGAGGTTAATTCGCCCTGAACTCCTGTCCTGTAGCGCAACCATGTATGCACCGAGGTCGGGCATTCACCCTTCCTCACAACCGAACATAGCCCCTTCGGACGGGTGTCGGCACCCGCTGCCGAGACTTACCTCCATTCGGAGGCTTTCACCTCTCACCACCTGCAACGATCCAAGTTTCTGGTGAGTTCCGGTTTATTTCGAACGAAGCGGGAGATGATGCGATCACAGCCGCCACCCGCTGTTCGAATTCATGCTGCGTGAAATCACCTCCGGATCTTTCCGGCGCCCCGGAGATGAACGAAGGATGGACGGATCCGGGGCCGACCCTGCCGGCCCGATCGGCACGCCGCCCCGCCCCGAGACCGGCTCCGGGACTCGACCCGGGACCGACCCCGAGACCGACCCCGAGACCGGCTCCGAGGGCACGCGCCGCCTCCGCGAGCGTCGCCCCGGTGGTCATCAGGTCGTCCACGAGGACCACCCGCCCTGCCGCCAGGAGCCGCGCGCCGCCCGGCACCACCTCCAGCGCCCCGGCCAGGTTCGCCCGCCGCCCCCGCGCCCCGAGCCCCGCCTGGTCCGCCACGGCCCGCCGCTGCCGCAGCACCGGCACCACCCGAGCCGACCGGCCCGTCCGCCGCAACCGCGCCGCGGCGGCCAGCGCCACCCGCCGCGTCGGATCATGCCCCCGCGCCCGCACCGAGCCCCGCGAGGACGGCACCGGCACCAGGAGCAAGGGGCGCGCCCCGGCGCCCTCCACGACCCCCGCGACGCCCTCCACGACACCTTCCACCGCCCGCGCGAGCGCCCCGCCCAACGGCCCGGCGAGCCCCAGCGCCCCGCGCTCCTTGTGCGCGATCAGCAGTGCCCGTACCGCGCCCTCGTACGGCACGGCGGCGTGCACCACGGGAAGGCCCTCCGGCTCCGGCAGGGGGCGGACCCGCCCACCCCCCTCCCCCGCCCCGACCCCCGCCAGCGCATCCGCGCATCCCGCGCAGAGTGGCGTACGAGCCGCCCCGCAGCCCTCGCAGGTGCTCGGGAGCACCAGCCCGGAGATCTCGCGCCACCAGCCCCGCATGGCTCTACTGTGACGTGGGGCCGGAGAGGCTGCCACCCCTGTGGAAAACGCCCTGTGGACAACTCGCACGGGGTCCCGGGCGTCGCCGGGGGCAGGAGCCACCGGGGCAGGGGCCACCGGAGCAGGACTCCGCCCCGGGACGGTCGTCAGCCGGGATAGACGGGAACGGTCCCGGACTTCACCACCGGCTGCCAGTTCGCGCCGGGCATCAGCCGCACGATGCCGTCGTTGCGGGAGGCCGCGACGAGCGGCTCGGTGTCCCGGTAGGGCGCGGTGACCGCGCTGACGCCGTTGAGGCCGGACAGCACGGAGCTGGCGGAGGTGGACCCGTCGGTCTGGAGGAAGCGGATCTGCTGCACGCCGCCGGCCTCCCGGCCGACGACGACGAGCCGGCTCGGACCCGCCCAGGAGACGGACGAGACCGACTCCATGCGCGGCGCGGCCGGCTGGAGGTCGACCACGGACACGACCTGCTCGTCCGCGCCGTCCTGCCGCTCGATCCGGCCGATCTGGAGGGTGGTCCGCCCGTCACGCGTGATCAGGAGCGCGATCCGCACCCCGTCCGCCGAGACCCGCAGCGACTCGACGCGGGTGTCCTCCGTCAGCCACGGCGTGCGGACCTCGAACCACTTGCCGGTGCCGTCAGGGACGATCACCAGCCGCTGGTGGCCCTTGGCCCGGTCGGCGACCCACAGGTCGCCCCGGCCGTCCCAGCTGGGCTGCGAGAGCCCGTCCCGGGTCGCCGCCGGCACGGCGGCCGCGCTCTTGAGGACGGGCGGCAGCTGCTCCTGCTCCGTCGTGATCGAGGAGACGTACAGCGCGCTGCCGTCCTCGGAGACACCGGCCGCCCGGGTCCCGCCGCGGGCCACGGCGACCGAGCCCAGCGGCACGACGCCCTTGCCCAGCGGCCCCGGCACCTCCGCGGGCTGGACCACGTCCTTGCCGCTGGGCGCGAGCGCCATCAGCCGGCCGTGGTCGTCGACGAAGTACGGCGTCTCGGCCTGTCCGCTGTCCCTGACCGCCTGGAACTCCGCCGCCTGCCCCTTCCCGAGCCGGCACACGCCGTTGCCGCCGTCGTCCTGGAGCTCCACCTGGTCGACCCGTACGGAGGGCAGGTCGCCGAGCGTGACGAGCAGCTGGGCCGCCATCCGCCGGCACACCTCGCCCCCGAACCGGTCGGCCTTCACGTTGAGCGGCACCTTGAGCGTGGACTGGTCGTCCGTCGTCAGCGTCGTGACGCCCTTCCTCAGCTCCGTGCCGGACGGGAAGGGAGAGTCGACGGCCGGCCGCAGCCAGTGCGTCGGGCCTTCCAGGAGCGCCTTCACGGTCTGCGTCACCGGGTCCATCCGGGTGACGGGGTCCTGGCGCTGCCGGATGTAGACGGGGTCGGCGACCAGCCAGTCCTCGCCGGAGGCGAAGTAGTACTTGTTGACCGAGCGGTAGTTCCGCAGGAAGTCGGCCTCGCCGAGCACCAGGCCGGACGGCAGACCGTCGATCCGCCACTCCTTGTCCTTGCCGTTGGCCGCGGTCTCCTGCACGACGTGGATCGCCTGCGCGTACTCCACGGGACTGCTCGGCTGGTACGCGTGCCGGGCGTCCACGGTCGCGATCTTCCGGCCCGAGATCGGGTACGCGCGGCCCTGGTTCTCGGGGTCCGCGTTCCGGTCGGCGCCCTTGCGGTCGGGCGCGGTGGCGAGCACCGTGATGCTCTGCTCGGGCTTCCAGCTCTTGGCCGCCTGCCGGGTCAGGTACTTGCGGGCGGTGGCGAAACCGGGGTCGTCACTGGTCATGGCCTCCAGGAAGCCGTCGACGATCTCGTCCGGGTCCGCGTTCTCCCGGGGCGCGACCGCGTAGACCCGCACCTGCGAGTCGCCGGGGTTGGCCCCTCGTACGGCCTGGACGTCACCGCTGTCGGGCATGGTGGCGCAGCCCGTCGCCAGGAGTCCGCCACAGGCGGCGAGCACCAGCGCTCGTCCGGCCCGTCCCCGCCCCGCCCGCAGCTGGCTCCGCGCGTCAGCGCTCACGTGTGCCGTCCTCCCGCTCCGCGTTCCCCGCCGTACCCCTGCCCTGCTCCGTCTCCGCCGCCGTCCGCGCGACCACCCGGGCGCCGTTGCCCGGCAGCGCCGCCGGGTCGACGGCCGCGCTCGGCGGCGCCGGGATCCGCGGCTGCACCCGGGGCAGCGAGGGCCGCTCCCCGGCCGGCTGGGCCGGCACCGAGGCCGTACGCCCCGCCTCCTGCGCCCGTCCCGCCGCGGCCTGCTCCCGGTTGCGCCGGGAGTCCTCCGGCTCCAGCGGTATCGGCGAACCCCGCAGCGGCTCGTCGGCCGTGCGCGGCAGCGTGAGCCGGAACTGCGAACCGCCGCCCGCCTCGCCCCACGCCTGGAGCCAGCCGCCGTGCAGCCGCGCGTCCTCGACCGCGATCGACAGGCCGAGGCCCGTTCCACCGGTGGTACGCGCGCGTGCCGGGTCGGCCCGCCAGAACCGGTTGAAGACCCGGGTGGCCTCGCCCGGCTTCAGACCGACGCCGTAGTCGCGTACGGCGACGGCGACGGCCCCGCCGGCCGCGGCCAGCTTCACCACGACGTCCCGGCCCTCGCCGTGCTCGACGGCGTTGACGACCAGGTTGCGCAGCACGCGCTCGACCCGGCGGGCGTCCGCCTCGGCCACCACGGGCTGCTCGTCGCCGACGACGACGATCCGGGTGCCCTTCCGCTCGGCCAGCGGCTCGGCGCCGCCGATGACCCGGCGCACCACCTGCCGCAGGTCGATCGGCTCGGCCTCCAGGGCGGCGGCGCCCGCGTCGAAGCGGCTGATCTCCAGGAGGTCGGAGAGCAGCGACTCGAAGCGGTCGAGCTGGTCGCCGAGGAGCTCCGCGGAGCGCGCGGTGACGGGGTCGAAGTCGACGCGGGCCTCGTGGATGACGTCGGCCGCCATCCGTACGGTGGTCAGCGGGGTCCGCAGCTCGTGCGAGACGTCCGAGACGAACCGCCGCTGCATCCGCGACAGCTCCTCCAGCTGCTGGATCTTGAGCTGGAGGTTGGAGGCCATCTTGTTGAAGGCCTCGCCGAGGCGCGCGATGTCGTCCTCGCCGGTGACCTTCATCCGTTCCTGGAGCCGTCCGGCGGAGAGCCGCTCGGCGATCCCCGCGGCCATCCGCACGGGGGTGACGACCTGCCGCACCATGAACCAGGCGATCGCGCCCAGCAGCACCACGACGAAGAGTCCGGCGGTCGCCAGCGTGCCCTTGACCAGGGCGAGGGAGTCCTCCTCCTGGCTGAGCGGGAAGAGGTAGTAGAGCTCGTACTGCTTGCCCTCGGCGTCGTTGAGCCGCTTGCCGATGACCAGGCCCGGCTCGGACGCCTTGTCGCTGGTGTAGTGGATGCGCCCGAACTTCTGGAACGGCACGTTGCCCTGCGCCACCAAGTGCCGCAGGTCGACGGGGACGGACCGCGCGGGGTCGACCTCGCCGGAGGCGCGGGCGCCCAGGCTCGCGGTGTCACCGGACTCCAGCGAGAGCGCCACCACGTTGAACGCGTTCTGCCCGCCGCTGGCGAGCTGCTCCACGAGCGTGGAGCGCCAGTTCACCGAGGAACCGGCCCGTACGCCGTCCTGTCCGGGTACGGAGGGTGTGGTCGCCGCCCGGTCCTGCGCGGCGGAGAACCCGCCGGCGGCCTGGATCTGGGCGGCCTTCTCCTTGGTGTCGAGCAGACCGTTGCGCACCTGTCCGATGACGACCAGGCCCAGCAGCAGCACGACGCCGAGGGACATCAGGAGGGTGCCCGCGACGACCCGCAGCTGGATGTTCCGCCGCCACAGCCGTACGGCCGGCAGCAGCGGCCGACGCACCAGCCGGGCGACGATCCTGAAGACCCGTCCGCCCGGCGTCCCTTCCTGGAGGAGCCGTCCACCGCGCCTCAGGCGGCCGGAACGCGAGCCCCCCCGTCCCGGTCCGGCAGCCCGCCCCTCAGGGCCCCCGGAGGCCGGGGACTCCGGAGCAGTACTGCCCTTGCTCATATCAGCTCGGTCCCGCCTTGTAACCGACACCACGGACGGTCACCACGATCTCCGGCCGCTCCGGGTCCTTCTCGACCTTGGAGCGCAGCCGCTGGACATGCACGTTCACCAGCCGGGTGTCGGCCGCGTGCCGGTAGCCCCACACCTGCTCCAGGAGCACCTCGCGGGTGAACACCTGCCACGGCTTGCGCGCGAGCGCCACCAGCAGGTCGAACTCCAGCGGAGTCAGCGCGATCGACTGCCCGTCCCGCTTCACGGAGTGGCCCGCCACGTCGATGACGAGGTCACCGATGGTGAGCTGCTCCGGCGCGGGCTCCTCGGAGCGCCGCAGCCGTGCCCGGATACGGGCGACGAGCTCCTTCGGCTTGAACGGCTTGACGATGTAGTCGTCGGCCCCGGACTCCAGGCCCACGACGACGTCGACGGTGTCGCTCTTGGCCGTCAGCATCACGATGGGCACGCCTGACTCGGCCCTGATGAGCCGGCACACCTCGATGCCGTCCCTTCCGGGCAGCATGAGGTCCAGCAGCACCAGGTCCGGCTTGGCCTCCCGGAAAGCGGCGAGAGCCTTGTCGCCGTCAGCGACGAACGACGGCTCGAACCCTTCACCCTTGAGCACGATCCCGAGCATCTCGGCCAGTGCGGTGTCGTCGTCGACGACGAGAACGCGTCCCTTCATATCGACATCATCCCATTTCCGTATCAGTCTCAAGGCGGCTGGTGAGATACCTCACTGACCTGCGACAACTCCCGGGGCGAGTTCTCGACTCCCCGTGTCCGGACGCTCCGCCGCCAGTAACGACCGTCACCCCCCGTGCCCCCGCGGTCGCCCAGAACCGTACCCCGCCGGGCCCCGAACGCCCACGTCCGGGACAAGCTTCCTCCCCCGCCCACGGCGGGGTCCCCCGTGGCACGATGGCAGCCGGCCCGCCGCCCGACCGTGGACGGCCGCCGTGACCAGGCCGGTTCGCCGACCGGCACCGCGACCCAATCCCTTCGAGGTGGACGACCGTGAACGACACTCCGGGCCGGAACACGCCCGGATCCGCTCCTTCCGACGGCCAGGACGGCTCCGCGATCCCCGCACAGCCCTCCCCGCCGGAGCCGGACGGCTCCGGCCCCCAGTGGTCGAAGGACCAGCCGCCCGCCGGCCGCTGGTCCCCGCCCCAGGGCGGCCCGACCCCGCCGCCGGCTCCCGGCCGGGCCTGGGGGAACCCGCCCCCTCAGCGCGGCTGGGGCGGCTACGGCGCCCCGCCGGCCGCGAAGCCGGGCGTCATCCCGCTCCGTCCGCTGAGCGTCGGCGAGATCCTCGAAGCCTCGGTCACGACCCTCCGCCGCTACTGGCGGACGGTGCTGGCCGTCACGGTCCCGGTGGCCGTGGTCACGCAGATCGCCCTCGCGTTCGTCCAGCGCTACCTTTCCACGGAGCCGCCCACCCTGCACGCGGACGCCACCCCGACGGAACAGCTGGAGGCGGCCTCCGCCTATCTGCGGGCCTCCTTCGCCGAGCTGGCCCCGACGATGCTGGTCTCCGTGGCCGCGTCGGTCTTCACCAGCGCGCTGCTCACCGTGGTGGTCAGCCGGGCCGTCCTCGGCCGGTCCGTCACCGTCTCCGAGGCCTGGCGGGAGGCGAGCCCGCGTCTCCCGCAGCTCCTCGTCCTGTCCCTGGCCCTGCCGCTCGGCGCCGGGGTCCTCGCCTTCGTGGCGATGCTTCCCGGCCTGCTGCTCGGCGGTGCGGGGGGCGCGATGCTCGCCTTCCTCGGCGGCACCGCCGCCTTCCTCGTCATCGTCTGGCTGCTGATCCGCTTCGGCCTGGCCTCGCCGGCGCTCATGCTGGAACGCCAGGGCGTCGTCGCGGCGCTGAAGCGCTCCGCGAAGCTGGTCAGCGGCTCCTGGTGGCGGATCTTCGGCATCACGCTGCTGGCCCAGCTCCTCATCATGATCTTCACGATGATCCTGACGATCCCCTTCACCGCGATCGCCTTCGCCCTCGACGGCGGTTTCGAGGTGACGTGGACGTACCTCCTCGTCATGGCCGTCGGCGGAATCATCAGCAGCTCCCTGACGTACCCCGTCGCCGCCGGCGTCTCCGTCCTCCTCTACGTGGACCAGCGCATCCGCCGCGAAGCCCTGGACCTGGAACTCGCCAAGGCCGCCGCGGGCACCGACGACTGACCCCCCATACGGCCCCCGCTCTCCGAGGAGACGGGGGCCGTACCCCGCCGGTTCGGAATGCCCCGGAAACGCAGAAAAGCCCCGCACCATGAGGTGCGGGGCTTTCCCACAATGATTGTTCGGCGGCGTCCTACTCTCCCACAGGGTCCCCCCTGCAGTACC